>JALWSN010000177.1:5681-7220 GCA_027080245.1 Ignavibacteriales bacterium
ATTAAAAATAGCGGTCCTTTCGATTTGATTTTTAACTTCATGTCGATTTTTATTTTTGCTTTTATTAGTTCTTTCTTCTTTTACCTTTACGCTCAAAAAAACATTTACCCCGACTGGCGAAGGCGAATTTTGTTGTTTCCCATCTTCATGTCCGGCAGTATGGGGCTGGCGCTGAACAATTCCAAAGCAGTTATTGAAGGACTGCTTAACAGGAAAAGCGAATTTGTTAGAACGCCAAAATTTAAAGCCGAAGGCAGAAAAACCGCGGTTGTAAATAACAAATATTTAACGACTGTTAAAGCCAATTCCTCGGCGTACGTAGAGCTTCTTCTTGCTTTCTATTGTTTTATTGGAGTTGCCGCCTCAATTTATTTCGGCGAAATAGCAGCTTTGCCTTTTCAGTTAATGTTCTTTGCGGGTTTTTTAGGAATTGGTTTATTATCTTTTAAATATTCTTCTTGGAAATCTTTTGGAAAAAAGAAAAGAGTTTTAGATGTACAGTGAGGAAAAATTAAAGAATATCAGGCTTATTTACGAATTTAACAACGATTCCCCCTTATTTGCAAGGGTTGCGGAAAGTGAGTTAAAGGCGGGCAATTATGCGCGCGCGGAAGAAATTTTAAAACAGGGGCTCGAAAAATTCCCCAATTATTCTACTCCTTATTTTCTTTGCGCTTTGGTGCTTGCCTATCAAGGCGAGTTCGAACAAGCGGAAAAATATTTAAACCAAGGTTACGCTTTGCTTGGCGACGAAATGACCTTCCTGTTCTATCAGGAAAAAATAGCAGAAATTAAAACCTCGTTTCCAGCGACAGGTCGATTGCGCGATACACAGCCTCTTTCCGAAGAAATGCGGGAAACCATTGAAAACATTGAAGAAAAAAGCGGCGATGAGACCGTAACCTTTGAAAATAAAAGCCGTGAAGGCAAAGAATTAAACGAGACGCCCCTCGAAGATAGATTAGACGAATTGGCTGAAAAGTTAAGCGAGGCTCAAATTTCTCTGCCTTTTGAAAAAATAAACGAAAGACTTTCCACGAAGGAGTTTAATTCCGTCGCTGAGAATGAGGATTTTATTAATCTAAAGGAAGACGAGTTTGACCTTGACGAAGTAAATATGGCTTCGGAAACTCTTGCGATGATTCTGGAATCTCAAGGCGAAATTAAAGGTGCCGTAAAGGTTTACCAAAAATTAATTGAAAAAGAACCTGAAAAAGCCGAAGCTTACAATTTAAAGATTAAGGAATTGGAAGAAAAAATTTCCTCTAAAGATCAATGAACAAACTTCTTCTTAAAACCAATCATGGAACCTTAAAACTCAACCCGTTACCAAAATCTTTTTATTTAAGGGATGCTGTAACAGTTGCAAAAGAATTGCTTGGTAAAGTCTTTGTAAAAAAGATCAACGACAAAATAATGGCTGCGGAAATTGTTGAAACTGAAGCTTATTGCGGATACGCCGACGAAGCTTCGCATTCGTTTAACGGCAAAACTCCCCGCAATTCCGTTATGTTTGAAGAGGGTGGAATTCTTTACGTC
>JALWSN010000178.1 GCA_027080245.1 Ignavibacteriales bacterium
CAAGTACCTCGTTAAGAGTCATTTTTTCCCTCAATAATCTTAAAGTTTTTGCATTACGACAATATATTCATAATTCATAGTTGAATCTTTTTCTCCTTTTACGTTTGTAGGGCTGTTTTTAGAAGGCATTTTTTTATTAGGAATTTTTCTAATAATTGTTTCAATGTGCCGGAATCCGTTAAGCGCAAATATTTCTGCGGTAATTTCGTCCGTTGGCAAAGTTATTCCTCTAACTTTTCTGTTGCCCACAACAAAACAAGCGAATCCTTTATTTTTAATTACTTTAGAAATGTTTTTAATAGAATTAAAATAATCTTTGTAGAAGGAATAAACGTCTCTAACTCTCAAGGGGTCTTTTTCATTTATTTTTTTTATTGTTTCATCCAAAATTGGAATCTCAAACTTATTGATTTTCAAAGTTCTTTTGCCGCCCATTAATTCTTTGTCTAAATTACTTGCGTTGCTAAAGCCAAGCCATTGATTAGTTAAACGCGAGAATTGCCCGTAAGCCACTGTAGTTCTTGAGTCGCCGTAGGGCGGGGAAGTAACAACAATGTCCACGGAATTTTCCGGCAATATTTCGGATGGGATTTCTTCAACTGTATTAAAAGAATAAATTTTGGAGAATGAATTATTTTTTTTAGCATTTAAAAATTCAATCAACCCATTTCTATTCCTTAAGAGTTTTTTTTCGAAAATATTGAAAACATCCGGATTGAAATTTTTCAATCTTTGTTCGGAAATTCTGTAAAGTTTAAATTCGCTATTCCTTGTTAAAGAGCTTTCTCTAATAGTTTCGCTGAAAGCTACAAAGAAAAAATTCTTTACAGATTCGTCTTCAATCTTTTCAATTCGTTGTTTTAATATTGTTAATTTAATTTGCACTTCTTTAGTGAACCAATAGTCAATGTTGTAAAAATCGGGCGTTATTATTGAGTTATTAATATTGGCGTTGAATTTCAGCGTAAAAATCCAATCATCGAAATCATTTAAATATTTGTCCAAAACGCTAATATCAATGGGGGTAGTTTTTGCCTTTGCAATCAATCGCGCAAGTGGATTTAAATCCGTCCCAATTCCGTTAATATTTCTAACGTTTGCTTCCACCAAAGAAGTTCCCGTTCCGCAATATGGGTCAAAAAGTAACTTTGCGTTTTTGCCAAATTTTTCAATTAGTCTGGCGGCTACTTGCGGTATCATCATTGCGGGATAGCTGTGGTAGCAATGCGTTAAAGTTTTTGTATTTGCTTCCTTAAAGTTCCAGCTTGAATCCGAATATTTTTTTTGTAGGGCTGTAATCATTTACTTGACGATAATAATATAACATATTTGTTATATTAATATATGGATTTTGAAAATTAAATTTTTTTAAAAAATATTTTGAAATTAAGTTTTTCTGAAATTTGAATTTAATTTTTTTTATTCTTCCTTAGCTCGTAAAATCCGGCAACAAATTCCAGATTTTCAATAATTCCAAAAGTTGAAAAAATTTTTACAAAACAAACAGAATTCAAAATTTAAAAGTCATTGGTTACAAATTACCTTTTTCCATTATTCCTTCAATCGTTACTAGTTTTTTTGTTCTTGGTTTTGGGTTGTATTATTAAAAGAGAAATGGGTGCCGCGCAAAGCCTAAGGAGATTTAGCGATGAGAACGCGGAGTTTTTACTTAAAATTAAATTAGTTTTGAATGCCAATTACTTACTACTTAAGACTTATTCCTTAAGACTTTTCAAACAACTCCACCC
>JALWSN010000179.1:0-981 GCA_027080245.1 Ignavibacteriales bacterium
GTTTACTCGAAGCTGAGCCCTTCGAGTGCAAAATCTTCTTTTCAGAAATTCGGCAATCCCGATTTAAATCCCGAAACTACGGTAGCTTACGAATTGGGATTAAAAACCCAATTTACCGCCAACGACGTTTTAACTTTGACGGCTTATTACAAGGACATTTTCGATTACATCAGAACGCGAACGGCTCTCATTCATTCGGCGCGCTACGCAACCAAAAGATTCATTACCTACGCAAATCTGGATTACGCCCGCTCCAGAGGAATTGAGCTTGAGTACAAAAAAAGAATCGGCAAGCGGTTCAACGGAATGCTTACTTTCTCTTACTCGATTGTAACGGGCAAAAGTTCCTCCGCCGACGAAGGCGTTCTGATTTTACGCGGCGATTTAACGGAATCGATTAAGGAGCAGTACGTGCAATGGGACAGGCCCATTACGGCGACGGCAAGTTTCAATTTTTACATTCCAAAGGGCGAGCCGTTGTTTAATTTCGGCAAAGGCATTTTGGACGATTTGAACATTTACACGAGAGTATTTTTTGAATCGGGCAAGCGCTACACGCCCGCCGTGTTCAAAGGAGATTACACACAGGACGGCAGACCGGAGTACGTGACGGACATTTCCAATAGGTACGGAAAAGTTGGGGACAATTGGTTTTACATCGACATGAACATCGAGAAATATTTTAGAATCGGGGGGCTGAAGCTTTCGCTGGTAGTCGAGATTAACAATTTGCTGGATACGAAAAATTCAGCGATAATAAATCCGGCAACTGGCAAGGCGTACGAATACGGCGACCCTACTCCGCTAAGCTGGAACGACCCGAAGTACCCGGATTTACAAGCTCCGCTTAGCCCTTACCCGTTCAACCCTGCGAGGTATTTAACGAGACGTAACATTAAATTCGGGGTAAAATTAAGGTTTTAATGATGAAGAAGAAGGTTACAAAATTTTTAATCGCTCTTTTATTCTTAGGCGTTTCGT
>JALWSN010000179.1:991-1744 GCA_027080245.1 Ignavibacteriales bacterium
CGCTTGGCGGTCAGCGCGCGGGAATTTCCACGGCTCAATTTTTAAAAATTGGCGTAGGCAGCAGGGCTTCGGCGATGGGGGACGCGTTCATTGCCGTAGCTAACGACGCTTCGGCGCTTTACTGGAATCCCGCCGGAGTGGTTCACGCAAAGGGAAATCAAATAATTTTTTCTCACAACGTTTGGCTCGTGGATATTCAGCACGAGTTTTTAGGAGGAATTTACCACTTTAGCGACAACGACGCAATTGGGGTGGCGTTTACGGCGTTGCACATGCAGGATATGCCCGTAACTACCGAAGTAATGCCTTTCGGAACGGGCGAATATTTTACCGTGGGCGATTTTGCCGCCGCCATTACTTATTCTCGCAAAATGACGAGTCAATTTAGCTTTGGGGCTACAATTCGCTACATCGACGAAACATTCGACAAACTTAAAATGCGCGGCGTAATGATTGACCTGGGCACTTTTTACTGGACGGGGTTAGGCAGCACAAGATTTGCCGTGGCTATTACGAATTTTGGCAACCAACTTGCGCCCGACGGTAAAGTTGTGCTTTTCGGGCATCGGGAAAAGTCGTCCTGGCAATCTTTTTCCCCGCCGACAATTTTCAGAATTGGTTTTGCCTTCGAACCGATTGAAACGGAGAACAACAGGCTAACCCTTTCGGCTCAGTTGAATCATCCGAACGACAATAGCGAAAACGTTTCGACGGGGTTTGAATATTCGTGGCGGAACGTATTTTATTTGCGCG
>JALWSN010000180.1:0-1402 GCA_027080245.1 Ignavibacteriales bacterium
TTATTACTCCAATCTAATTTTGATTTATTACTAAAGTTATATTATAATGATTTGTATTGGTTTAATGAGACGAATAATTTTTTAGATATTAAATTAAATAAAGTATTTAAAGCTAAACTTATTGGAGTTGATAGTTTTGGAAAATTGAGACTTAAATGTAGCGACAATAAGGTTAAATTATTTGATTTAAAGGAAGTGAAATTTTTGATTGGCTTGGAAGGGGATGACTGAGGACTGAATGACTGAATGACTGAGGGCAGGATGACTGATTATCATTAATTATAGCCGTGATTGGAATGTTAGCTTTGTGCTTTTGTGGGTTACTTTTACTTGGCAAAACTTTGCGTTCCGAATGTTTTCGGAAGAGCACATTTTTTGCATAGTAAATGTTAGCCATAAATGTGCAAACTTTAATGGAAAGCGCGAAATAGCTTCTAATACTTAATCTACTACTTCTGCTCTGTGTGGTTTTAGGGCATCTCTTATGATGACTACATTTTCTTTTTGAGTTGTAATGTAGGCTATGGTGTGAAATTCATTTACAATTTCTGTGTCTATTACTTTATAATCTATTTGATTATTGTCACAAAATTCTTTTAAATGTATAGCATGATGCACTGCTGTTTGATGTCCATCTTCACCTCTAAAATCCCAAATAATTTTAATTGTCATTTTTTTTTGTTTGTTTGATTAGGTTTTCGTGCTTGCGTGACAGGCTCAAAAACAAGATAAAAATAAAGAGTAAAAACAACCAAATTACAATAATAAAAAGTGATTGTGAGGGGATATACTTTTTAAGAACAAATGAAATAATAACTGACATCATTCCTAGTGTCATAAATGTCAAAGCGACTTGTTTTTCAGTAAACCCTTTGTAAACTAAATGATGTGTTGTGTGATCTTTTCCGCCAACCATGGGAGATTGTCCTCTGAGTATTCTGTTTATGGTTACTACAGCTGTATCTATCATTGGTACAGCAAAAACTGTGACTACTAGTGTTAAGTTTGAGAAAATTGAATAGTCATCTGTTTGTATATTACTGTTCCACAAATATTTGATTGAAAAGTAGGCTAAAAACATACCTAAAAATTGGCTTCCTGTGTCGCCCATAAACATTTTTGCTGGTGGAAAATTATACACAAAAAAACCGCCTAATGCGCCTAGTGTAATAATCAGCATGAAAATATCAACATTATTAACTATTTCGAAAGGAATTGAAATTCCTATCATACTAACAATAATACTTATTGATGCAATGGTGGTTATGCCATCCATATTGTCTAGCATATTTATTGAATTCATTATTCCAATCACCCAAATAATTGTTAAAGTGTAATCAATAACAGTATTATCAAATAATTGGATATGGCTACCTGTTGCTACTAAAATGACTCCACAAAT
>JALWSN010000180.1:1412-1742 GCA_027080245.1 Ignavibacteriales bacterium
TTTTAGTAGTGGTTTGGTGTTGTATGCATCATCTGATAATCCTAACAAAAAAGCTAATGTCACACTAAAAAATAAGCCTAATAAGTTTTTGTTTAAAAAGACGTCTGATTCTCCATAAATGATGGCATAAAACATAAATCCTATTAAAAAAGTAAAGTAAAAGCTTATGCCTCCAAGAGATGGTTTTGAGGTTGCACTCCATCTGATAGATACATCATTTTTATTACGAATACCTAATGTTCTGGCAAATTTTAGAAAAAAGCTATTGATCATAAATGAAACGACAAAAGCTCCACTAAAAAAAGCAATTAAAAGTAATAATGATTGTAA
>JALWSN010000181.1 GCA_027080245.1 Ignavibacteriales bacterium
TTCTATGTATATTTTTCTTATTTAGTCTTTTTACTAACTTAAACCAGATTTATAGGATAGGTTAATTATTTATATGTATTATATATTTTAAATAAAATATATAGGTAAAATTAAATTTTAGTTTTACTACCATAAAAAAATAATTTAGTGAATTTAGATGAAATCAATTAACCACATAGCAAGCAAAAATCGGAAATCGATAGCGTTAATTTTATTAGCGGTTTTTTCATTCTCGATTAGTTCGTTTGCTTTTAATGAACCGAACAAATGCTCATGCATGGGAAATATGGCTAATCTGGAAAGAACCGCTCCCGAAAGTGATTCGCAGTTTGTTTGCTCGTGCTTGGTTAAAGTTGATCCCGTTAAAAGTACTAAGATTGTTTTAGCGCAGAAACAATTACCGCAGAAATGTAATTTGAAACAAACTAAAAACCCTCTCGGGCAATTTATTGTAACGAACAAATTACACTGCAGAACCTATTTGGAAACAAATAATCTTGCGTTGTTTTCCGCTTTCAATTCGTTCAACGCAAGCCTTTTGTTTCTCAACGGAGCCGCAGTGGCTTACCCCAATAGTCCGCCGGCGTTCATCTCTTACGGCTCTCTTCTTATCTGAAAAATCTTTTCCCACGCAGAATTTTAGTGGGCGCAGTCTCGCGCTTCCTAAAAGCAGATTCACTTTTTAAAATTTCTATTAACAGAAAAAAAATCAGAGGTAACTATGATTACTAAACTCAAAATGCCAATTATTTTGGTGGCAATCTTCGCAACAGGTTTGTTCGCTCAGCAGCGAAAGGAGACTTTGAACGATTTAATTAAAACCGCAATCGAAGTCAGTCCTAAAATTAAAATGCTGAAGAACAAATTAAAATTAGCCGATGCGAGAATTGCCATTGGAACGAATTTACCAGACCCGAAATTAAAGTTGGGACTTGGTAATTTACCGGTAAATTCATTTTCCTTTACTCAGGAACCGATGACAGGCAAAATTATCGGATTAAGCCAGGCTATTCCGTTTCCCGGCGCGTTGAGCGCAAAAGCTGCGGTAAAATCCGTGGACACTTCCATTGTGCGGCAGGAATTGGAAGACGCCAAAAATCAAATTCGGCAAAGTGTTTCGGATATTTATTTTCAACTTGAATTTATTAGAACCCAGATACGATTAACAAGGGAAAGCATCGATTTGTTGAATCAAATTAACAGAGTTGTTAAAAGAAAATACGAAGTTAATTCCGGCAGTTTGCAAAATATTATTAGAACCGAGTTACAGATTTCCAAGATGAACGACAAGCTGGAAGATTTGAAAGGAAAGGCCGGTTCGTTGCAAGCTCAATTGAACGCCCTTCTGCTGAGGGATTCTAACGCGCCCGTTTACGCAAGCGGAATTAACCGTACGTTAAACTTAAAACTTAGCGTTCAAAAACTAATCAGGGAAGCGGTTCTTAACAGACCGAACCTGAAGAAAATTAAGCTTTTAACGAAGAAGGCCGAGCTCTTGGGCAAAAAAGCCGAATACACTTTTTACCCCAATTTCAATATTGGTGTTCAGTATTCACAGCGGGATTATTTGAGCGCCTCGGGGAAAGATTTAACCGACTTTTTTTCCGTCGTTTTGGGCGTTTCGCTTCCCATTAACTATGGCGGAAAGAAAACCGCCGAGTTGAACGAAGCAAAGTTTTTACAATCTGTTTTTGAAGATCAATACGGCGCTTCGTTACAGGTTCTAAGCAAGATGTTCGGG
>JALWSN010000182.1 GCA_027080245.1 Ignavibacteriales bacterium
GAATTCCACTTTTTTCGGACGGTTAAAAGGCGAGTTGGGATCGGTCTTCATTTGCTCGTCCTTCAGCTTGCGCTCTTCTTCGATCTTTTTAATGTAAGCCTTCTGCTCGGGCGTGTAGTTTTTACCGCAGGAGGAAATCAAAAAAGCTAAGGCTACTATTATTAAAATTTTTGTCTTCACGATTTTTAATCTCCAATAATTTATTTTGATTCTTGTACTTTCTTTTTAAGCTCGTTCAATTTGTTCAATGCTTCCAGCGGAGTAAGGGATTCGATTTTTACGTCGGAAAGCTCCTTGCGAATTTCGTCGTCTTTAAATTCGAACAAACTCAACTGAATTCCGTCCGGGGCGCGCAACGCGTTAACTTTTGCCTTTTTAGCTTTGTAAGGCGTAAGCTCCTTGCTTTCCAGATTCTTCAAAATTTCCTTTGCCCTTTCGGTAACGTAAGGCGGCAAACCAGCCATCTGCGCCACTTGAATTCCGTAACTGTGGTCGGCGCCGCCGGGCGTAACTTTGTGAAGAAAAATCACCTTGTCGCCATATTCCCTAACTTCCACTTTGAAATTTTTTATTCTCGAATAAATTCCCGCCATTTCGTTCAGCTCGTGGTAATGCGTCGCAAAAATTGTTTTAGCCGCGGCGGAAGGATTTTCGTGCAAATATTCCGTGATTGCCCAGGCAATTGAAATTCCGTCGAACGTGCTTGTGCCCCTACCGATTTCGTCCAATAAAATCAGGCTTTTCGGCGTTGCATTGTTCAGAATGTTCGCCGCCTCCTGCATTTCAACCAGGAATGTGCTTTCGCCTGCGGTAATGTTGTCGCTTGCCCCCACGCGCGTGAAAATGTTGTCTACCAGTCCTATTCGAGCCTTTTCCGCCGGCACGAACGCCCCTATTTGCGCAAGTAAAACAATCAAACCAACTTGCCGCAAGTAAACGGATTTGCCCGACATGTTTGGTCCCGTTAGAATAATTATTTGCGCTTCATCGTTCGAAAGGTAAGTTGAATTGGGATGGAATTTTTCTCCGGGAGGCATTATTCTTTCCACAACGGGATGCCTGCCGTTAATTATTTCAATCTCGTTTGAAGAATCGACTTTGGGTTTAACGTAATTGTAATCCTCGGCGCATTGGGCGAAAGATTGAAAACAATCCAGCGTGGCAATTAACGCCGCATTAGACATTATGCTCTGCGAAAAGTTCGAAACAAAATTCCTTACCTCGTTGAACAGCTCGTATTCAAGAACGGCAATATTTTCCTGCGCGTTCAGGATTTTGTCCTCGTAAACTTTCAGCTCGGGCGTAATGTAGCGTTCGCTGTTTACAAGTGTTTGTTTGCGAATGTAATTTTCGGGAATTTTGTTTTTGTGGGCGTTGCTAACCGAAATGTAGTAGCCGAAAACTTTGTTGTAACTTACCTTTAGCGAGGGAATGTTCGTCCTTTGCCGTTCCATTTCCTGGAAATTTTCAATCCAACTTTTAGCGTTGCTTGTAATGTCCCTTAGTTCGTCCAGCTCGGGTGAGTAGCCTTCGCGGATTACGCCGCCGTCGTTAACGTTCACCGGGGGATAATCCACAATCGCCAGCTCAATTTTCTCAATGACCTCTTCGAGAGGATTTAATTTCGTTTTGATTTCGCTGATCAATTCGCCTTCAAAGCTGTCCAAAAGCTGCGTAATTAAAGGGATTTTTTGCAGCGATGTTTTCAGGTTAATTAACTCTCGCGGGGTAGCCCTTCCGG
>JALWSN010000183.1 GCA_027080245.1 Ignavibacteriales bacterium
GACAAATATTTCGGCGTGTTAACGCTAATGGTTACGCTGCCCGGACTGCCTTTATTTGCGCACGGACAGATTGAGGGATTTACCGAAAAGTACGGAATGGAATACAGTAAATCTTATTACGAGGAAGAGCCAAATCAAGATTTAATTAAAAGATTTCAATCCGAAATTTCGCCGCTGCTTTCAATGCGAAAATTATTTAGCGAAGTGGAAAATTTTTGGTTCTACGAGACGTTGGACAATCACAACAATATCAATTTTAACGTGTTTGCTTTCACCAATAAATTTAATGGTAAAAAGGCTCTTGTGCTTTTCAACAATAAGTATGACAGGGCTTCCGGACGTATTAGTAATTCGGTTTCAAAGCTTATTAAGAATAATAAGCGGGTAAATATTGTTAGAACCACGCTTGCCAAAGAATTAGACATTAAAGCCGGCGGAGATTACTATTACATTGCGCGCGACGTAATAAGTAAAAAGGAAATTTTATTGTCCGGCTCGGAAATAAACGACCTAGGCTTCCCTGTCAAACTAAATGGCTTTCAATATTTAGTCTTAACCGACTTCGAAGAAATTTATGACCGCACAGGAGAATTCCGGCAACTTTACGAAAGATTGAATTTATCTCTCGTTAAAAACATTTCCGAACAATTGCATGAAATTCAGATTTTACCTATTCAGGACGCTTTCCTTAAAATATTTGACGATTCTTTGATCGCAGGCATTCTTTTCCCGGAAAACATTTCCGCTTTAAGCTCCTCAGTCGAAGATTCAAAATCGGTTTTGTTTAATAGAATCAGGGAGTTTGGGGCGGCGGTACGGGAAAGGAAAAATATTTATTTGCCCAAGGAAATGCTTTTGTCACCCGTCCGTAAACTTTTAGATTCAATCGAAAAATTAAATTCAATCCTTAACAAATACAACGGCAACGGCTCTAACCCTTCGTTTGCTAATCAAATTTTGCGCTCTGTTAAAATTACGCCGTTTGCAAGTTACCGCGAAAACTCTTTGCTCTTATTATTAAATTGCCTTTTAAGCGAACTTGTGGCTGAAGGGGTAAACATTAAAAAGTTAAAACTTCAGGACCCTCTTCACAAATTGTTTGCAAGAATGGGAAAGGGCAATAGCGAAATAATATTAAACCAATTGACCTTGACGGTAATTAAAAGCATTGAAGAATTCTTAGATCCAATTCAGATTAGCAAATCATTTGACTTTTTTAAGGACGGCGTAAAACTAAACAAAAAACGCTCCTTTCAATTATTTAAAAAAATCCGGCAGCTAATCGAGGCGGAAGAAATAAAGAGATTCCTTGCGGTCAATAAATACAAGAGGAACGTCTATTTTCGGAAGGAAAATTTTGAAGATTTGGTTGATTGGTATTTAACGATATTCGCAATTAAGGAAATAGAAACTTTGCAATTAGAAGAAAAATATGATTCGATTATTGTTGAAAGCTTAAAATACAAATTCGAATTAAGCCGGCAATTAAAAGAACTTGCAGAACTTGCGGGCTTTAAATATTGGAGATTAAAAAGTCTAATCTCGAAGTTGAAATATTTTGAATGAACCTTACTATGCCTGCCGTGAATAATTTACGGCAATCCATTTCAAGCGGTTTTAAAATAAAAAGCCCGAACGCTTACGATGTGCGCCGGGCTTTTATTTTAGGGGTTACGTCGTTGTTTACAAAGCGAATCTTAATCCAACGCTTGTGCTAACGCCGGAATAATTTAATCCGTTTGAGTAAAATCCCATATCGGTGTTAAGGAACAAGCGGTCGATTAAATTAAAGTCGATTCCAAAACCGAATCTTCCAAAAAATTGAGTTTCATTTTTCTCAACGGAGCCGCTTTGTTTACGGTGCGCAGCTACCAACCCCGCTGAAAAATAAGGGGAAAATCTTCCCGAGGCAATTGGTTTAAAATAAAGGGAAGCGTGAGCTCTGTAATTTTTTTCTTTTATTTTCCCGTTTTGAATATTCCCATCGAAATACTCGGTCGTAATAGCGAGGAAAACATCTTTGTTGATTTTAACGCCTAAAATAATTCCAAAACTATTTGGATTGTTAAGCTCGCTGATTTTGTTTTGGGAGTTGGCGTTTACAAATTGGGTAGTAACAATGCCTACCGAGTATTTGCCTGTTTGCGCGAAAGAGCTTACGCTAACAAACAATAAGGCAGCTAAGAAATATTTTACTTTTATTTTCATTTCGTCACCTATTTTTATTTAATGATTAAACCGTTAACCGTTTTCTAACATAAAGTCTTATTATTGAATAATGAATCATTATTCAATAATAACGCAAAAAAATATTTTATTTTTTCAACAATCCGTTTTTCAACAAGAATTTTACGTTCTGGCGAATTTTGTTCAGGGAAAAATCATTCGGGTTTTCTGCCCAATGATTGAGCAAATTTCTCAATCCGCCTAAAATGAAATACCGGAATATTACAACGTCCACTTTGTTGAACGCCCCTTTTCTGATTCCCGATTTAATAATGCTTTCGCCAAGGCTCATGAATTTTTCGTAATAGTCTGTAAATTGCACTTCTGTGTTTTTCAGCAGGTGGTTTTGCTCGTTAACAAAAACAATTGCCCTGGCAGGGTTTTCAATGAAGAAATCGAAAACAAGGTCAATTAAAAATTCTATTTTTTCAATAGCGGTTAACTTTCTGTTTGTTGAAATCTTTTTTAATTCCAAATAAAGGGGACGCCATATTTCCTCGAAAATTTTTAGTAGAATGTCTTCCTTGTTTTTGAAATAAACGTAAATACTACCCGTCGCTACGCGAGCTTCGTCCGCCACATGCGAAATCTTTGCGTTGTGGTAGCCTTGTTCGGCAAATATTCTTACCGCGGCTTCTAAAATATCCTTTTCCTTATTTCCTTCTTTTTTCCTCATCAATAAAAAATTATTTTTGAATCGTGATTCAAAAATAAAAAATATTCATTTTTCTGTCAACTTTAAATTCAATTTTATTAAATATAATTTGACAGTATTGTATTTTTATCGTTATCTTTCATTAAACGAAAAACAAAAATAGGAGTTTAGGTGTGATTTTAGCCGTACCAAAAGAAATTATGCCCGGCGAAAACAGAGTTGCCTTGACGCCGGATGTGGTTTCAAAATTAATAAAAAAAGGCTTTGAAATTTACGTTCAGAAAGAGGCGGGATTGAAAGCCGGGTTCCGCGACCCCGAATACGAATCATCGGGAGCGGTTGTTGTCTCGGACGTAAAAGAATTATTCGGCAAAGCCGACGTTGTTCTTAAGGTTCAAAGACCTTTGTTTAATGAAGAATTAAATCAAAAAGAAACAGACCTGATAAAAAAAGGCGCGTTGCTAATTACGTTCATGTACTCGCTACATTATCCCGATTTGGCGAAAGAGTGCGCTGAAAAAGGAATTAATGTTATTTCAATGGATGCCATCCCGAGAATAACGTTGGCACAAAAAATGGACGCGTTGAGTTCGCAGGCTAATATTGCCGGCTACAAAGCCGTGTTAATGACAGCTAACGAATTGGGAAAAATCTTCCCATTAATGATGACTGCCGCCGGGACAATTCATCCGGCAAAAGTAGTAATAATGGGGGCGGGAGTAGCCGGATTGCAAGCTTTGGGAACCGCCCGTAGATTAGGCGCTATCGTGGAAGTGTCTGATATTCGCCCCGCCGTTAAAGAAGAAGTTCAAAGTCTTGGCGGCAGGTTCATTGAAGTTGAAACTGACGAAAGCCTTCAAGATGAAAACGGCTATGCCAAAGAAGCGTCTCCCGAGTTTTTGGAAAAACAAAAACAGTTGATTTTCAAACACGTAACCGAAGCGGATATAGTGATCACGACTGCTTTGGTGCCAGGCAAAAAAGCCCCGATTTTAGTGACCGAGGAAATGGTCAAAAACATGAGACCCGGTTCGGTTGTGCTGGATATGGCGACGGAATTCGGCGGCAATTGCGAGATAAGCGAAAAAGGGAAAACGGTTAAAAAGTACGACGTTACAATTATCGGCGAACCCAATTTGCCGAGCCTTGTGCCAACGCATGCAAGCGAAATGTACGCCCGTAATTTGCAGGCTTTGCTTGAACACATGTTGGACAGGGAAGGCAACTTTAACCTGAACCTTGAAAGTGAAATTATTGGCAAGTCGATAATTGTGCACAACGGCGAGGTTGTTCATGAAAGAACCAATGCGCTTCTTGAAAATTAAGTTTTAAAAATCTAAAGGAGAATAAAATGGAATTAGTAGATTTAATAATGCTAATCTACGTGTTCGTTTTGGCAATGTTCGTTGGCTTCGAGCTGATTACCAAAGTTCCGCCAACGCTTCACACGCCTTTAATGTCGGGCTCGAACGCTATTTCTGGCATTACAATTGTTGGAGCCATTATTAGCGCAGGCTTAAACGATTTTTCTTTAAGCGCAGTTTTAGGGCTTGTAGCTATTATTTTTGCTACAATCAATGTAGTGGGCGGTTTTTTAGTAACCGACCGAATGCTCAAAATGTTCAAAAAGAAGTGAGAAGAAAATGCAAGTAATAACATATTTAACGTACTTATTCTCTTCAATCCTGTTTATTTTCGGGATTAAACAACTCAGTTCGCCAAAGACCGCCCGCAACGGCAACTTGCTTGCCGCTCTTGGAATGTTCCTTGCGATTGTAATTACTCTGTTCGACAAGAAAATAATTTCTTACGAACTAATTGTAATTGGGTTCATAATTGGAAGTATTGCCGGAGCGTGGATGGCGCTGAAAGTGCCCATGACCGGCATGCCTCAAATGGTGGGGTTACTGAACGGCTTTGGCGGCGGGGCTTCGCTGCTTGTCGCACTTTCGGAATACAACAAAATACTTACCGGAATCGAAGGACCTTTTAACGCCGCCACCACTACGACAATAGCTTTAAGTATTTTAATAGGCGCGGTTACTTTTACGGGAAGCTTAATTGCCTTTGGTAAATTGCAAGGACTTGTTACGGGAAAGGTTGTAACCTACCCATTGCAGCATCCGCTAAACGCTTTGTTGCTTGTGACTGTTCTTATTGGCGGAGGTTACCTTGTATTCAATCCCGCAACGGTTTGGATCGTTGTAACTATTACAATAATCTCGTTAGTGCTTGGCGTTTTGCTTGTTCTTCCGATTGGCGGGGCGGATATGCCCGTGGCAATTTCATTGTTGAATTCCTATTCGGGATTAGCCGCGTCGATGACCGGTTTTGTTCTGGACAACAACATGTTAATTATTGCAGGCGCTTTAGTAGGGGCTTCGGGAATTATTCTGACAAACATCATGTGCAAAGCGATGAACCGTTCTTTAATGAACGTCCTTTTGGGTGGTTGGGGCAACGCACCCACTCAAGCTGGAGCTCAGACCGAAGCCGAACACAAACCCGTAAAATCGGTTGATGCCGAAGAAGCGGCAATGATTTTCGACAGCGCACAAACGGTGGTAATTGTACCTGGATACGGAATGGCGGTAGCTCAAGCCCAGCACGCGGTAAGGGATTTGGCAAATGTGCTTGAGAAAAAAGGAATCAACGTTCGATTTGCCATTCACCCCGTTGCAGGGAGAATGCCGGGACACATGAACGTGCTGCTTGCCGAAGCGCAGGTGCCTTACGAAAAACTTTACGCTCTGGAAGATATTAACGACGATTTCCCAAACGTCGACGTCGCCTTCATTGTTGGCGCTAACGACGTAGTGAACCCCGCCGCAAGAAACAATCCCGCAAGTCCAATTTACGGAATGCCGATTCTTAACGTCGATTACGCTAAAACGGTAATTGTAAACAAGCGTTCGTTAAATCCCGGCTACGCCGGAATCGATAACGAATTGTTTTACGGTGACAATACTTTGATGTATTTCGGGGACGCTAAGGAGGCAATTACGAAATTGGTTAACGAATTAAAGAATGCCTAATTGATTTTAAAGCCGCTTTCAATTTGGGAGCGGCTTTACTTTTTTTCTTCGGAAGTAACGTATTTAATTATTTCAGCTTTCTCAAGTGTAATTAATCCGCCGGATTTTGCTTTTTCAAAAATCTCGTCCACTATTGGAATGAAATCGTTAATCCTTTTCTCGTTGTCAACTATTTCAATAACCAGAGGCAAATCTTCCGAAATGGCTAAAAATTTTGCCGTGTGAATAATGCTGTTGCCGCCAAAGCCCATTATTCCGCGGTAAACCGTGGCCCCAGCAAGTCCGAATTCCCTTGCTTCGATTACAATTTTTTCGTAAACGCTGATTGAACCGATTTTGTCGTTTTCGCCTAAAAATATTCTCAAGAGTTTGGCTTCGCCTGTGATTTTCATTTTGCTACCTGCTTATTACGTATGCTAAAAATATTCCGGCTAAAGTAAAAATTAAATTTACAAAAATATTAACTGTGGCGAGTAAAAATTCTGAATCACGGAGCAGGTTAAAAGTCTCGAGCGAAAAAGTGGAGAAAGTAGTGAAACCACCGCAGAACCCAACAGCCAAAAGTAATTTTAAATTTGAACCAAGCAATTGGCGCTGTCCGAACCCAAAGATTAGAATCCCTAATACCAAGCTTCCTAAAACGTTAACCGCAAGCGTTCCGTAAGGGAAATTAACAGGCAGAAATTTGTAAACCGAATTTGAAATCCAATATCTTAAGCTGCCGCCTAAACCGGCGCCCAAAAAAACGAGAAACAATTTATTCATTTTGTTGACTTCTTAAAATTAGATTTAATTTTTGTTAGTATTTAAATATTAAAGCTCCAAACTTAAATATTATAAAGTTCATTCAAAAATTATTTTTCCCCCGTTTGTAACATCAGGAGTAATAGGTTCGTCTAAAGTTGAAAATAACGGAGGTAAAAATGCGTATTAAAACAATATTGTCTCTTACGGTTTTAATTGGTTTTCTTTTTGTTTCTAACAATTCTTTCGCGTTCGGAAAAACGCTGTTAAAACAAAAGTCGTTTCAGGTAACTTCCCAAAAACTGGTTGAAGTAAAAGCCGCCGGAGCCGATGTTTTTGTTTCCACGTGGGACAGTTCTTTAGTTGAAGTAAAAATTTTTGGCAAGAAAAAGGCTCTTAAAAAATTCAAATTCTTTTTTAAAAAGGACGAAAACAAAATTTCAATTTTAATTAAAAAGAAAAAGAAAGGATTTCATTTTTTTGATTTCTTTAATTCCTTTAGCTACGATTTGACGGTA
>JALWSN010000184.1 GCA_027080245.1 Ignavibacteriales bacterium
CTTTTAGAGTTTAACAAAAAATATTTTCCGGCGCCGGAATACAAAAGGAAAGTTAGAAAGGGATTGATTAAAGAAAAGGATTACGGGAAAGAAAAAGAAAAAGAATTTCTTCCAATTTACGAGCGCCTGGTTAAAGAATTTAATATTCAAGTTAGGCAAGATAAAAGCGAAACTTTCCTTGACAAGTGGTTTTTATTCCCAGTGCGCGAAGAGATTGATTTTTTGTTTGAAAGAATAAAACAAATCAAAAACGCGCAAATAAAGAAAACCTTGGCAATAATTTTAAGCAGAACAGTTCGTTCTTGTCGCGCAACCACTCACGCAGATTTGGCGACTTTGAAAAAACCCGTAACGGCTACTTATTACTGCAAGAAGCACGGCAAAATTTGCAAGCCGATTTTTTCAATTTTGGGATGGTGGAAAAGGTACTCGATGGATACATTGAATAGATTGTCCCAATTCGACCAGTTGAGAACAAATACATTACAAGTGTGCTTGGTTGGCGATAGCCGGGAAGTAAATATTCAAAAGGAAGTTGAAAAAAAGAATCCCGCTTTGGCAAAGTTAATAGCTGACGAGGGAATCGCGGGAATATTTTCCTCCCCGCCTTACGTTGGTTTAATAAACTACCACGAGCAGCACGCTTACGCTTACGAAATTTTTGGATTTGAGCGAAAAGATGAATTGGAAATAGGACCTTTGTTTAAGGGACAAGGTAAGGAGGCAAGGGATTCTTACGTTCAAGGGATTGCAAAGGTTCTGTTAAATAGTAAAAAATTTTTGAAGAAAGATTACAACGTTTTCCTCGTAGCTAACGACAAGTTTAATTTGTATCCTAAAATTGCGGAGCTGGCAGGAATGAGGATTGTCAATCAATTTAAGAGGCCTGTGTTAAATCGAGTTGAAAAAGACAGGTCGGCTTATTCGGAAATAATTTTTCATTTAAAGGAAAAGTAATGTGAGCGTTCCTTTACAAATTATTCAAGAAATTGAAGAGGTTATTAAAAGTAGTTTAAGAAAAAAGTTCAAAACTTATTCGCCTGAGACAAAAAACATGCCCTTTCATTATCGTTTGTTAGGCAAAGACAGGATGGCGCTTTTTTCTTTTATCCACTCGCTAAATACTACTTTTGGAATTTCAATATTCGAACCTGTGGCAGAAAAATTAGCGAAAACCAATTTTAAAAGAGCTGAAAGGCAGGTTGTTCTTGGAACAGGCATTAGCCAAAAAGCGCAAACCGAAATTCAGAGAATACTCAATGAATTAAGCGCTGGCACAACGGACTCCAATAAAGCTGAAGAAATTGAAAAAATCCGAAAAGTAGCCAATGTTGGCGAAATGAATACTTTAAAAACTGTTAAAGTGGATTTGTTAGCGGAGGATAAGGAAGGTACTGTTCATTTGTTTGATATTAAAACAGCCAAACCAAATATTAGCAGTTTTAAAGATTTCAAGCGCACTTTGCTGGAATGGGTAGCAATTTATTTGTCAAAAAATCCCGGAGCTGACGTTCAATCCTATATTGCGATTCCTTACAATCCTTACGCGCCAAAACCATACGAACGTTGGACATTGAAAGGGATGTTCGACCTGGATCAGGAGCTAAAAGTAGCCGAAGAATTTTGGAATTTTTTAGGCGGCGAAGGCGCTTACGAGCAACTATTGGATTGTTTTGAAAAAGTTGGCATTGAATTAAGACCTGAAATTGACGAGTATTTTGAAAAATTCAAATAGTAA
>JALWSN010000185.1 GCA_027080245.1 Ignavibacteriales bacterium
ACTTACGACTTAAGAATTATTCCTTAAGACTTCCAAGTTTTTTTATAATCAAAAAATATTTTGGACAGAAGTGATTTTTACAAAAATTTCAAAAAAAATTTTAATTTACTCATTGAATTTTATTCAAAGCTTATTTACATTTGAAATCCGATTTTTTGTTCTTTAGTTATTGAAAATTGAGAGTGAACTTGACTCATTAAAACTCTAAACTGAGCTTTATTGAGCGAAAACGCTCGACAAAGGTAGGATGCGCCAGTAGCTCAACAGGATAGAGCAACGGCCTTCTAAGCCGTAGGTTAGAGGTTCGAGTCCTCTCTGGCGTACTCGTTCTACATGGTGGGTATAGCTCAGTTGGTTAGAGCGTCTGGTTGTGGCCCAGAAGGTCAAGGGTTCAAGTCCCTTTACTCACCCTCAATTGCTGGCCCCATCGTCTAATGGTTAGGACACAGCCCTTTCACGGCTGAAATATGGGTTCGAATCCCGTTGGGGTCACTTCTTTTAAGCCTTGCATTACGCAAGGCTTTTTTTATTTTCTCCGTAGCTTTACTACGTTTTCGATGTGAAATGTGTGTGGGAACATGTCCACGGGCGTTATTTCCAAAAGCTCGTATTTGCCCGTATCTGTTAATGCTTTAACGTCCCTTGCTTGTGTGGCGGGATTGCAGCTTACGTAAACAATTTTCTCCGGCAGCAATTCCAAAATGTTCCTTACTGTTTTAGGATTCATTCCGTTTCTCGGCGGGTCGGCGATTATTACGTCAGGCTTGGGTAAATTTAATTCCACTGCTTTTGCAATGAACGATTTGTTCAAATCGGCGTTTACAAAATCCACATTCTCAATTTCGTTTAGTTTTGCGTTGTGAAAAGCATCGTTTGTGGCGGCTTCCACGCTTTCGAATCCTATTGCTTTTTGAACCGCCTCGGAAATAAAAATTGTAATTGTTCCCGCCCCCGAGTAAAGATCGTACGCAACTTCGTTGCCTTTGAACTCGGCTGCTTTTAAGGCTGTTTCGTAGAGAACCTTTGCCTGCCGCGTGTTTGTCTGAAAAAAGGAATTTGCGCTGATTCTAAATTTGTACTTGCCGATGTAATCGAAAATATAACCTTGTCCGAAGTAAACTTTTTCGTAATCGCCTATCGCTGTCTGGGATTTTTTCTCGTTAATATTGTTGACAAAAGTAGTAACTTCCGGCGCCGCCTTTTTTAACTCCCTGGCGTATTCTTCCATTAAAACGGGATTGTCTTCGGACGTTACCAAATTAACCATTACGTCGTTAGTCAAAGCGGCGTTTTTCAAAACTAAATTTCGCAAGTAACCTTGATGCGTTTTTGTCGAGTAAATCGACGTTCCTTTTGCCTTGAAAAATTCGCGGGTAAAATTCAGAATCTTATTGTTGATTTCGGGCTGAATGAAACATTCTTCAATATCTAAAACCTTGTCGTATATTTTTGGAATGTGCAAACCCAGCGCAAAATTTCTGTCGTTAATTTCACTGTTCCCTTCGATTTCCTGCGGCGTTAACCAGCGTTTGCCGGAAAAGGAGAACTCCATTTTGTTCCTGTAATGGAAAATATTTTCGGAGGGAACAATCGGGTTTAATTTGAAATTCTCCAACCCGCCAATTCTTTCGAAAATTTCCTTCACTTGTTTTTCTTTGTATTCAATTTGTTTGGAGTATTTCAAATCCTGTTGTTTGCAGCCGCCGCAAACGCCGAAATACTTGCACTTTGCTTC
>JALWSN010000186.1 GCA_027080245.1 Ignavibacteriales bacterium
CAATTCTTCCACATAATCGCGCAACGTTCCGTAATAATAATCGTAAAATTTTTCCCACTCAACAAATTTATTTTCTTCAATTTTTTTCTTGAATTCTTCTTCCGAAATGAAGAAATAATCCACTCCGTCTTTTTCGTTTGCTCTCTTTTTGCGAGTCGTCGCCGAAACGGAAAAAATCAAATCCGTGAACTCGCTTAAAATGTAACGCACCAGCGTTGTTTTGCCCGAGCCGCTTGGGGCGGAAAACACAATCAGCTTACCTTTCCCAGCCAAACTCACTCCACGTTTTGAATTTGTTCTCGCATCTTTTCAAGTTCTTCCTTAATTTGAATTCCAATGTGAGCGATTTCCGAAGAGACCGTTTTGCTGTTAATTGTATTAGCTTCCCTGTTCATTTCCTGCAAAATGAAATTTAATTTTTTACCGGCCTCGTCAGAATTTAAGATTGTGTTGCGGAACATCTCCATGTGGCTTTTCAGCCGTACCAATTCCTCGGTCACGTCGTATTTGTCCACAAGCAAAGCCAATTCAACGTTTAATCTTTCCTTGTCAATTTCAAGATTGTTTAACAGCTGTTCCGCTTTAGCTTGCAATTTTTTGAAATGCTCCTGAACGGAATTTTCTGCAATTTTCTCGATTTTTTCAACGTTGTTTTCAATTGCCGTCAATCTTTCAAGCAAATCTTTTTGAAGCGAAGCGCCTTCGCGTTTGCGCATTTCAATTAAATTTTCCAGCGCGCCATTTAACGCTTTTACAATAAGGGCAAACTCCTCTTCGTTTTCGTTTTCCTCCTCAATTAAATAATAATCTTTAAATTGCAGCAAATCCTGAAGTTTAATTTCGTCCTTGATTTCGGAGTGGTTCAAAATTTTTTTTAACGAAGCCACAACTTCGCGCGCGGCGGCTTCATCCACGCTAAATACTTTTGCGCTCTCGCCTCTGTAATCAACTGTGCAAGTAACTGTAACTTTACCGCGTTTTAATTTCGAGCGGATTATTTCGCGTAGTTCTAATTCTTTTGATTGAATATTTTTAGGCAATCTTAAAAATAAGTCGAGAAACCTGTTATTTAAGCTTTTCGCTTCCACTTCAACCGAAATCCCATTCGATTCAGTAGAAAACTTACCGTAACCCGTCATGCTGTAAATCATCGGAACTCCAAAAAATTGTAACTTTAAAAATACTTAAAATATTGGTGTATTCAAAATAAACTGATATTCACATTAAAAAGATTTGTTGAATAACTTTAATAAAATCAGCGAGGAGTCACTCCTCTAACTCGGGGAAGGGATTTTCCCACTGCCAGCCGGTTTTGACGGTTTTACGAAAGCGCTCCAATCTCCGAATAGTAATTTCAGCGAAAACAGGATCGACGTCCGCGGTGTAAGCTATTCTGTTTAGTCGCTCCGCCGCTAAAAGAGTAGCGCCGGAATGCGAAAACAAATCAATAACTATCTGCCCTTCCGCGCTGCTTGTCTCAAGAATTCTCTCAATTGCTTTCAAAGGCTTTTGCGCGTAACAGCCTGGAACGTTTTCTTCCATTCGGTAAAAAACTTGCTGAACATCCACCCACACATTGCCAGGACGAATATTGGCGGACTTACCCCGCTCCAAATTTTCTTTAACGCTTCCGTTTACTTCTTTGTAATAGCCGCGTAATATTTTAGGAATATCCGTGTACACAACTTTAAATGGCGGGTTGCCCTTAACGTAATGCAATAATTCCTGCCTGACC
>JALWSN010000187.1 GCA_027080245.1 Ignavibacteriales bacterium
ATTCCGGCGCTACCCTTTTAGCGGCGGAGCGACTAAACAGAATAGCTTACACCGCGGACGTCGATCCTGTTTTCGCTGAAATTACTATTCGGAGATTGGAGCGCTTTCGTAAAACCGGCGAAACCGGCTGGCAATGGGAAAATCCTTTCCCCGAGTTGGACGAGTAAAAATTTATTATTTGAATAAATATTTATTAACACTTACTGTTAAAAATATTTATATTTGTAATGCAATTATTTTTTGAAAACAAAAAATTAGCAAGGACGCTTAATAGCAAAAAAGAGATTGAACGAAGGTTCGGCAAAATGGCGGACAAAATAATGCTCCGCTTAAGCCAATTAAGAGCCGCTCAGAATTTGGAAGATTTAAGATTCGCGCCCGGTAAATATCACGAATTAAAAGGTGACAGGAAAGGGCAAATAGCTTGTTCGTTAAAAGAACCTTACAGATTAATTTTTAAACCGGCTAACAAGTCTTTTCCCGTTGACAAAAGCGGTAGAATGATTTGGAGTCAAATAACGGAAATAATAATTTTAGAAATAGAAGATTATCATTAAGAAAAGACGGAGGTTATTCCTGATGAAGTTAATTGAATACGAACCCGACTACGCAATTCATCCAGGGAAAACCTTAAAAGAAGTTTTGGCAGAGAAAGGAATATTGCCCAAAGAATTCGCGGTGAGAACGGGCAAACCGATTAAAACTATTTCTAACTTGTTAAACGGTAAAACAGGCGTTACCCCCGACATGGCGGTACAGTTTGAAAAAGTTCTGAACATTCCCGCTAATTTTTGGTTAAAACTTCAATCTGAATACGAAGAGTTCTTGGCTCGTTCTCGCGAAAAAGGCGAGTTGCAAAAGGCAACCGAATGGGCTAAAAAATTTCCTTACGCGGCAATGGCTAAGTATGGGTGGGTTAAACCGACCCGGAAACCTTCCGTAAAAGCGGAACAATTATTCGCGTTCTTTGGGATTTCAAAAGTGAAGGCATGGGAAGATATTTACTTAAATAATGCTCTGCCAGTTTTTTTTAGAATTTCCTTGAAACGCCAGAAAGATCCTTACGCTCTTTCCGCTTGGTTGGCAAAAGGAGAACAAATTGCAAAATCAGTTAATTGCGAACCTTATTCAAAATACGGTCTTAAGGAATTTTTACCCGAACTAAAATCTTTAATGGTTAACAAACCTTACGACTTTTTCAGACAAGCTCAAAAATTATTTTTAACGGCAGGTGTTAAATTAATTTATGTTCCTTCCTTACCCAAAATTCCAATTAACGGAGTTGTTCGTTGGATTGGAGAAAATCCGGTTGTCCAAATCTACGACCGTTACAAACGCTACGATATTTTTTGGTTTTCTTTATTTCACGAGTTAGGGCACATTTTGTTACATGGTAAAAAGAAGAGTATTTTTTTGGAAGATTTAACTTATCTGAAGAATGAAAACCGCGAAGAAAAAGAAGCTAATAATTTCGCTTCCAAATGGTTGCTGCCGGAGCAAGAATTTAAGGTTATTTTAGAACATTTAAAAAAAGGAAATGAAACGTTAAAAGTGATTTTGGAAAGCGCGAAAGTATTTAATACCCATCCCGATATTATTATTGGAAAACTTTTACATGAAAATAAGAATTTGTACAAAAATAGCCTTTTGCAAAAGCGGCTTTCAAAAATAAATATTGATTCCCAGCCAAAGCTTTTCTAATTTTGCTTTAATATTTCTTTGCTGAAA
>JALWSN010000188.1:0-6650 GCA_027080245.1 Ignavibacteriales bacterium
ATAAACAATGTAAAAAAAAAAAAAACAAAATTTCAAATAAAATTTTATTGAATTGATTCAAATACAATTTACCACAATTTTTATGTTTTGGGGAGAGTCTTAAGGAATAAGTCTTAAGTTGTAAGTTTGGTAAGCTGCACGGATTTTAGGGATACCTTACATATATTGTGGGATTCGCCGTAACATGGTGGATTGGATGGATGGAGTAATGGATGATTCCGTCTACGCCTTAACTTCGTTCAGGCTTCGCCGCGACAGGTCCGTCTACGTCTGCGCTTCGTTTGACTATGCCGCGACAAGCTGGATGAATGCATTGATGGACAGTTGGATTAATGGGGTTAGAATGTTTGGATGAATGGAGTGTTAGATAGCTGGATGAATGGGGGTAATTAGATTTCTTTGCTGACAATCGTTTACTGATTTTACAATAGAAATAAGCAAACAAGGTTTTCTTGGCTTTACGTTTTTTGTGTTATTAAGGGTCTAACTTCAAAAATAAGGTTAAATTTATTTGAATGAAATAACAGTTAAAAATATCTTTTGGGTACTCCCTTTTACGCCCCAATCATCCAATTATGCAATCATCCAATCATCCCCAAAATTTAACTTGGGCGGAAGTGGTGAGGAAGTCTTAAGGAATAAGTCTCAAGTAATAAGTGCCGTTCCTACGGAACTTGGGTTAAATTTCCCTTGTTTTTGCTACAAAGGTTACGTCCCTACGGGACTGAGTCCCAGCTGAAGGACAGCTTTGTAAAACACAAAATAAAAAAATAGTTCCGGCGGAATTGGCTTTTGAATTCAAGAAAAACAAAGCGCCCTTGCGGGAGTTTATTTTTTATTGAGGCTGTATATCTGATACTATTTAAGAAGAATCATTTTTTTAGTCGATACAAAATTCCCCGCCGTCAATTTGTAAAAATAAATACCGCTTTTAAGAGCGCCGGCATTAAATTTTACAATGTGAATTCCTGGAGTTTGTTTTACGTTTAATATTGTCCGAACTTCCCTGCCCAACAAATCGAATATTTTCAGCTTTACGCGAATGCCAGAGTTCTTCTGATTTTTAAGAAGCGGGATTGTGTATTCGATTGTGGTGGCGGGGTTAAAAGGATTTGGATAATTTTGTTTTAGCTTAAAATTTAAGTCGATATTGCCTTCAGAAGATTTGACGCCGGTTGTTTGCTTAACGGTAATAGAGCCAACCATTCCAAGAGAGCGGTGAGGGATACAATGGTAATTGTAAGTTCCGGCGGTAGTAAAAACCCGAGAGTAAACGGCGCCGGCGTTAAGAATGCCCGAATCCCAGGTTTCCGGACCGGTGGTATTGTCGGAAGTTGTGGAGTGGTTGTTGCTTTTCCATTTCCACACAACCGTGTCCCCGCTGTTTATTGAAAGATTTTTCGGTTGAAATGAAAATTGTCCGTTTGGTCCAACTAAAACCTTATGCGAAGTTTGAGCCGCCGCAAAGTTCAAAGCGGCAAAAACAAGAGCGATAATAGTGTATTTATTTTTCATTTTAATTACTTTCGGAGTTTGTTGTAACTTAAATAGAAGTTAATCGATTTGGATTAGTAAAAGTGTAAATTATACGACAGTTTTGAAACGCCGGGTAAGTATTCCTCAAAATAAATTTAATATTAAGGAATATTAAATTATTTTTGCGTTTGGAAAAGGAACAAAAATAAAGGCTGATTTGATGAGCAAACTACTAACCGTTTTAGAATCGGTAAAATTAAGCGAGGAATACTTACGTAAAAAGGGGGTGCAGGAGCCGCGCGCGAACGCTGAGCTTTTGCTTGCTGATATTTTACATTGTAAAAGATTGGATTTGTATTTAATGTTCGACAGACCTTTGTCCGAAAATGAAATCAAAAAATACAGGGAATACCTTTCGCGCAGGGCAAATTTCGAACCGCTTCAATATATTTTAGGCAAGGTTGAATTTTATGGGATGAGTTTCAAAGTAACAAAAGATGTTTTAATTCCGCGTCCCGAGACTGAACTGTTGGTGGGGGAAATAATCACAAGCGCAAAAACAATAAACGATAAGGTTAAAATTTTGGACGTTGGGACGGGCAGCGGAAATATTGCCATTGCTTTACAAAAGAATTTAAAAAACGCCGAGGTTTGCGGCGCCGACGTTTCGGCAAAAGCTCTGGAGGTTGCAAGAGAAAATGCAAGATTAAATTCGGTTGGGGTGGAATTTAAGCAAGCGGACGTTTTTGACGAGAATATTTTTGAGCTTGGTAAGTTCGATTTGATTGTTTCGAACCCGCCTTACGTCGCTAAAGAGAAAATAGATTCCTTACAGGAAGAAATTAAAAATTACGAACCAATTATTGCAGTAACGGATAATGCCGATGGCTATTCGTTTTTCCGAAGAATAGCCGACATTTCCCTTAAAATACTTAATCCAAACGGAATGTTGTTTTTTGAAATTTCAGAAGGACAGGAACACGAAGTGGAAAATATTTTGAACGAGAGGGGTTTCAAAAATATTAAGACAATTAAAGACTTTAACGGGTTAGCCCGAATTATTAAAGGAGAATTAGGATGAGAGCTTTAATTCAAAGAGTTAGCGAAGGAGGAGTTGAAATAAAAGAGGAAAATTATTCAGCCTCAATCGGGAAAGGAATGGTAATATTATTAGGCGTAAAAGAAGGCGACAGCGAAAAAGATGTTTTGTTTGTAGCCGACAAGTGCGCTAACCTTAGGATATTTGAAGACGACGAGGGTAAGATGAACCTTTCCGTTAAAGACGTAAAAGGCGATGTTTTGATCATTTCACAATTCACTCTTTACGGAAATACGCGTAAGGGGAATCGCCCGAGTTTTACGGCTGCAGCAAAACCAGAGGCGGCAAAAAGATTGTACGAATTGTTCATCGAACGGATGAAAGAAAACATTGGACGGGAAAAAGTTAAGGCGGGAATTTTCGGCGCGATGATGTCGGTAAAAATTATTAACAACGGACCGGTAACTTTAATAGTTGAATCTAAAAATTGAGTAAAGCGCTTTTAATATTTTTAGACGGCGTAGGAATAGGCGAAAAGGACGAAAGTAAAAATCCTTTTTTCAGCAAAGGCTTCAGGACTTTCGAGGATTTGTTCGGCGGCGCTCCGTTTTTGGAAGAGCCGGTTTTACGAAAAGGGAATAAAATTATTTTCCCAATCGACGCAAGCCTTGGAATTAAAGGGCTTCCGCAAAGCGGCACGGGGCAAGCCGCTATTTTTACAGGCGAAAACGCGCCCGCGCTTGCGGGAAAGCATTTTGGACCTTTCCCTCATTCCACATCCATTAAAATTATTAAAGAGAAAAACATTTTTACCGACTTAATTAAAAAAGGATTGAGGTCATTCTTTGCCAACGCCTACCCACAATTGTTTTTCGACTACGTTAATTCGGGCAAAAAAAGAATTAATGTTACCGCCTTAATGGCATTGGAAAGCGGAGTGGGATTAAGAACGATTGAAGATTTACAAAGCGGAAATGCGTTAAGCAACGAAATAACCAATTACCGTTGGGCGGAAAAATTAAAGGAACCGGTTGAAATTATTGAGCCGGCAGTTGCTGCCGAAAGACTAATAAATTTAAGCTTGAAAAACGATTTAACTTTGTTTGAATTTTATTTAACAGACCACCTTGGGCATTGGAGATTAAAAGAAGAGTTTGAAAAAATATGGAGTATTCTGGATGAATTTCTTTTGAATCTGTTGAGCAAACTTCCGCAGGAGATTACACTCTTAATTTGTTCCGATCACGGCAACGTAGAAGATTTGTCCGTAAAATCACACACGTTAAACCCCGCCCTTGGAATAGCCGCGGGCGCTAACGCCGAAAAGTTATTTAACAATATCGGCAGCTTAACTGATATTAAAAACGCTATTCTAAATTTATTTTGAGCAAACATTTATTTTTTGTATTTGTTTGTTTTGTAGTCGCCGGAATTATTGTTGAAAATTATTTAAGGATTTCGCCCGAATTAATTTTAATAATTTGGACAGCGCTCTTATTACTGTTTTTATTGGGTTATCTAAAACGGATACCCGCTTTACCCTTGTTATTATTATTTTTCGCTAACTCTCTATTTGCCGGTTTGTTTTTGTATTCTGTAAGTTTGATGCGCTACAACAAAAAAACTTTTTCACAAATCGAAAATTTAAAGAATGTTAAAATTTACGGAACTATTGACGACGTATATTTAATACGAAGAAACAAAGTAACTTTCGTCGAAAAAGTTGATTCTGTTGTTAGCAACAAAAAAAATATTAACTGTAAATTTTTGCTTTTAGTTAATGTTTACGGAAGCGTGGAGTATTTAAATTATTTTTACAATCAACTAAATATTGGCGATTCGGTAATTGTTTACGGTAATGTTAAAGGGGTTCCCGAAGCAAAAAATCCAAATGAATTTGATTACAAAAAATATTTGTCCGGCAAAAATATTTTGGGAATTGCTAACATTTACTACAATAATAAAGTAGTACATTTTAGTAGTAATAAATTCAACCTGAAGAATCTTGTTTTTAAAATCAGGAAAAGTATTAACGAACAAATACATTTAATTAACAGCCCAATTACCGCAAAACTTTTAAGGGCGCTATTGTTAGCCGACCGCAGTGAAATCACTTACGAAGAAAAATTAAATTTTGTTAACTCAGGAGTCATTCACGTTTTGGCCGTTTCGGGATTGCACGTTGGCTACATTTTGTTAATATTCCTTTTTCTTTTCAACAGATTTAACTTTGCGCTTCGCTATTGCTTAACAATAATAGGGTTGCTGCTATTCATGGTAATTACGGGAATGCCCGCCTCTGTTGTAAGAGCTACGTTAATGGCTATTTTCGGCATTGCGGCAATTTTGCTTAACAAAAATTACAATTTGTTTAATTCCATTGCTTTTGCCGCTTTAGTGATTTTGTTGTTTAAACCGTCGGAGCTTTTCCAGCCGGGATTTCAACTTTCGTTTTCAGCCGTATTATCAATAATAATTTTCGGAGGAATTTTTTCCCGAATAATTAATGAATTCAATTTTAATCGAACAATTAAAAAATTACTTCTTTTTTTCTCGGTTACTTTAGCGGCTCAGCTGGGAACGTTGCCTTTCATTGTGCTTTACTTTCACAAAATATCGTTGGTTTCGTTAGGCGCTAATTTATTTGTCATCCCGCTTGTTGGACTGATTTTAGCCTTGGGAATATTGACCTTGCTCCTTCAGCTAATTTCAATTTACATTGCAGGAATTTTTGCGCTTGTTAATTACGCTTTAACCATTGTTCTGTTTGTTATTGTAAAATATTCGGCTGGCTTGCCTTTTGCGTATTTTAGAATAAATAATATTTCCAATCTCGCTTTAATATCGTATTTCCTAATTTTGTTTTTAATGATTCTTGCCGCGAAAAATTTAAAAAATACAAGGCTAAAATTTACCTCCATAGTAATTCTAACTTGCATTTTGTTAGTCCAACTTGTTCTTTCGCAGGAGGAATTTATCCGGGGAAAAGATTTTGCGATATTTTTAACGACTTTAAAAAACGACGATTATTCTTTGCTTCGTTTTCCCGACGGCAAGTCGGTTTTAATTTACAATTATCTCAAATCGAGGGGAAGGCATAGGTTCAATTATCGAATTGTTCAAATATTAAACAATATTGGGATGAAACGAATAAATTACCTTGCGTTGAATTGTCCGTTGCGTAGGTTTAATGAATACTCGTTCAAATTAACAAGAAATTTAAATGTCGATACTTTGCTTGTGCCCGAAAACATTGCATATGAACAGGCTTTGCTTGAGAAGAACTTGAAAATAAAGGGTGTTAAAAATTTGTCGAATTACAATGAAAAAATTAATTTTAATAATTCGGCATTGATGCCGAATTTTAAAAAAGGACTGACAATGCTTAGGGTTGAAGGAAAAAGAGTATTGTTTTTGCATCCTCAATATTTTAATATTCCTTTACGAGGCAAATTAAATCCCGACGTTTTAATAATAGCGATGCCGGACGTTGCGGAATTAAAAAATTTGATTGTTGGCAAACGTTGTAAAATAATTATTGTCGAATCTCTAAAAGGGCGCTTCGTTGGTGTTAGCAAAAAGCTTGAAGGAAAATTAAGAGAAAGTAAGATTTTAAATAAAGCTATTTTACTTAGTATTAAGAAGGGCAAATTTTATTTGGTTAATTGGGCGCAAGATTTTTCGAAAATAGAATTAAAATAATTATTTTAGGCTTTTGATTTTTTCATCTCTTTAAATGGAGTTAATATGAACGCTAACGAACAAAATCAAGAGACTAAAAAAACATTTAAACAAGTTGTTAACGATTCAATTAAAGAATTAAAAGAAACTTTCGTTGCATTTTTCAAAGCTCCCAAAGCGCTTTGGGGAATCAATGTTCCTTACATTATTGAAGGGCTTGTTTACTTCGGTATTCTTACAATCCTCGGAAAGTACTCTTCCGAAAACCTTTCGCTTAAAGACTCTCAGGCAAGTTTAATCTACAGCTTCGTTACCGGAGGCATTACTTTTGCAATGCTGCTGTTAGGAGGTTACTCGGACAAGTTGGGCGTGCGCAAATCTCTTATTCTTGCATTTCTTGCAATGGTTGTTGGGCGAGTAATGGTGGCGGTCTCCGGAACAATAAATTTAGGCG
>JALWSN010000188.1:6660-7125 GCA_027080245.1 Ignavibacteriales bacterium
TGGTCGCCAATGTTTTGGGTAATGAACATAGGGCTTCTGATAATGGTGCTGGGTTACGGACTTTTTCAGCCGGCGGCTTACGCAGGAGTTAAACGGTACACCAACAAACAAACTGCGGCAATGGGTTACGCCGTAATTTACGGATTGATGAATCTCGGCGCCTTCTTTTCGGGATTCATTTCTTCTTTCACCCGTCACGCTTTTGAAAAAACTTTTCCGCCTAACGGATTAACAGCCGTATTTTGGGTTTACGTTGTTCTTACCGCAATTTCATTAATTATTACCGTTGTAATTCTAACGAAAAAGACCGACAAAGAAGCCGTTGAAAAAATCAAAAGGGAAAATAACGCAATCGACGGAATTGAAGATTCCGACGAAGAAGAAAAGAAGGAAGAGAAACCAAACGTCAAAATAAACAACACGATGTTGATTTTGTATTCGCTTTTAGCGGTAATCTTCTCTTTG
>JALWSN010000189.1 GCA_027080245.1 Ignavibacteriales bacterium
GTTAGTTCACCGTCTAAGGATATTTTAGTTGCAGCAAAAGCCCAACCTGCATATTTTTTTCGTTCAGCTTTACTCATTTCCTTTATGTCTTTGTCTATGAGTTTTATTTTTTTCTCTAGGATGAGAACGAATAAATTATCTCCATCATTCAATACCTCGTATGCTCCGTCATGAGTTCTATGTTTGAGGTATTTTGCGTGACTGATTAATTCACCTTCTTTAGAAACTCTTGTTATAACTAGATCGCCATAATGATATGTTGTATGCGTTGTTGTTCCTCCATTTGGTGATGTAGTAGTTGTTGTTGTTATCCAAAATCTTTCTCCTACAATTGATATTGAACCATCATCATGTTTTATAACTTTTTTTAATTTCAAATCATTAAGACCTAACTTTCCTTTATCGTCTCTTTTCTTTGCTTTTTTTGTTTGTCTTGTTGACCAACCTTTTGTAATAAATTCATGCGAGAATTCACTCCAAAATTCATCTTCAATTTCCAAAGATTCTTTGTCTATATTAAAAAGGAATACACCTTCAATTCCTGCAACTTTTTCTGTTTTATAATATCCACTAAAGAATAGAGCTTCATCTTTTGTTTGAGATAAACGAGCGTTATCAATTATATGGTCTTTGGAATTTATTTTTGTTGTTTCAATTCCATCTTCTGATATTCGCATAATTTCATATTTTATATCTGTTGCATCAATTGCTTTAAGGCCTGCTTTTCTATTACGAAGAACTCTTTTATAGCCCAAAACGAAAATTGCACCGTCATTGTCAACAACAGAATTGACTTCTCTATAGATGTTTCCTTTTTCAACATCAACATGAACATTTTCAATGCTCCATACTTCTTCAAGGTTTTCGTCTAAAACGTGATAATTTGTTCTTATTACTTTATCCTTCCCTTTAAAATAAACCTCGTATTTTAATAATTTATGATCGAATGTTGTGCTTGCATCGAAGTTTAATCTTCCTCTTCTTTTACCTTCATATTTTTTGGATTGAATTTTTTTAGGTGAAGATAACTTTCCCGATTCCCAATTAAATGTTTGAAGGAAAAGTACATCTTTCGATTCATTCTTAAAGTTTTTAATTGAAAATAACGCGTATGAGTTACCAACTCTCAATATTTTTTCAATCACATAGTCTTCATCTTCAAACTGTTGTGAAACATCAACGGTTTTTATTGTCTTTAAATCTGTGTCACGAGTTTCAATAAAGTATCTCCATCCACCAGGTCCTCTGATTGGTTCTTTTTTGAAAATAATGTACCCTTCTTCAACTTTAAATGCACTGATTAAACTAACGGTTTTGCTTTTTTCTAATTTTAAGTCCGCAAATGTAACTGTTACATTCTCATACTTTTCTTGCCCGAATGTTAAACTCGTCAACAATAGGATTGCGATTGTGATTATTTTTTTCATTTTATTTGTTTTATAGTATCGTTTTAATTTCTTCCATTATTCTTTCAGCAAAAGCATTGGCGCTTTCCATTGATTTACTTTCAGAATAAACTCTGATAATTGGTTCTGTGTTACTTTTTCTTAAATGTACCCATTCTTTTCTAATGTAGATTTTTACACCATCGGTTGTATCCACTTCTTCGTTGGCGTATTTTTCTGCCATTTTGGAAAGAACTGCATCTACATCAATTTCTGGTGTCAATTGAATTTTATTCTTAGAGATGGTGTATTTTGGATAAGAATCTCTCAATTCAGACA
>JALWSN010000190.1 GCA_027080245.1 Ignavibacteriales bacterium
CTAATCTGTGAAATAATCCGTGTTAATCTTTGGTAAAAAAGGAAACTACAGATTCACCCAGATTAAATACATATGAATGACTTTTGCGTTCTCCGCGCAGGGAAATATGCTTTTTTCTTTCTCGATTCACCTGCACATTTATACTGTTAACCACGAACAATTCAAAAGTAAAAATTAAAAAGGCAAAAGTATTTTTGATTGCCAAACCCCTTTCTATTTTAGCACATTGTCTCTTAGTCTCTAAGTCACTCAGTCTCTTGAGTAATTCATTTGTTCTTGATTCTTCGATGTGCCTTCCTGGAAATTTGCCATCTAAACCTCCCTTTGCGCTTTTGGTGTTCTTAGCGAGAAAACATGAAACGCGTTTAGCGGATTTAATCGCTCCTTAACTTAGCCTTCGTCTAATTAGCGTTTCATTTCATGAACATTTCATTATTTGAACTATTCAATATTTGAACATTTCATAATTAGAACTATTAGATTATTTTTTAAAAATAAAAAGGCAGCCGAACGGGGCTGCCTTTTGTAAATAAGTCGAAGGAACGTTTTTAATACATTCCGTCCATGCCTGCCGGAGGCATAGCAGGCGCTTTTTCTTCTTCTTTCTTTTCGTAAACAAGAGCCTCGGTTGTTAACAGCATTCCGGCAACGCTTGCGGCGTTTTCCAAAGCCGTTCTTGTTACTTTCGTCGGGTCGATAACGCCGGCTGCCAGTAAGTTTTCGTAAGTTTCGGTTGCGGCGTTAAATCCAAAGTCGTCTTTCCCTTCCATTACCTTGTTCAAAATAACAGCGCCTTCCAGCCCTGCGTTGTAAGCAATTTGTTTTAAGGGCTCTGCAAGCGCTTTTTCAATAATCTTAATGCCAGTAGTTTGATCAGCATTTTCACCTTCAAGATTTTCAAGAACAGCTTTAGCTCTTACAAGCGCAACGCCGCCGCCGGGAACTATGCCTTCTTCAACAGCAGCTCTTGTAGCGTGCAATGCGTCTTCCACTCTTGCTTTCTTTTCTTTCATTTCAACTTCCGTAGCGGCTCCTATTTTCAGAACAGCCACGCCGCCGGAAAGTTTAGCCAATCTTTCTTGTAATTTTTCGCGATCGTAATCGGAAGTTGTTTTTTCAATTTGAGCCTTGATTTCGTTAATTCTCTTCTTGATTTCGTCTGCGCTTCCGCTACCTTCAACAATGGTAGTGTTATCCTTGTCGATTGTAACTTTCTTAGCTGTGCCGAGATATTCGATAGTAGCGTTTTCTAATTTGAAGCCTCTTTCTTCGGAAATAACCGTTCCGCCGGTTAAAATTGCAATGTCGTCCAACATAGCTTTACGTCTGTCGCCAAAGCCAGGAGCTTTAACGGCGGCAACTTTCAGAGTACCGCGCAACTTGTTAACAACCAAAGTTGCAAGAGCTTCGCCTTCTAAATCTTCGGCAATAATCAACAATGATTTCCCTGCCTGAGCAACTTTTTCCAAAATAGGCAGCAAATCTTTCATTGCGGAAATCTTTTTGTCGTGAATTAATATATAGGGATTTTCCAAAACGGCTTCCATCGATTCGGAATCGGTAACGAAATAAGGCGAAAGGTAGCCACGGTCGAACTGCATTCCTTCAACCAAGTCTAATTCTGTTTCAGTGCCTTTAGCCTCCTCAACAGTAATAACTCCGTCTTTGCCAACTTTTTCCATTGCGTCGGCAATTAACTCGCCGATTGGCTTGTCGTTATTAGCCGAAATAGCGCCAACCTGAGAAATTTCTTCTCTGCCTTCAACTTCCTTGCTCATCCTTTTCAACTCTTCCACAACCTTTTCAACTGCCAAGTCAATTCCTCTCTTCAGGTCCATTGGATTAGCGCCTGCAGTAACGTTCTTCAAGCCTTCTCTGTAAATAGCTTGAGCTAAAACGGTAGCAGTGGTGGTGCCGTCTCCAGCCACATCGGAAGTTTTGGAAGCAACCTCGCGCACCATTTGAGCGCCCATGTTTTCCATTTCATTTTCAAGTTCAATTTCTTTGGCTACGGTAACGCCGTCCTTGGTAACGGTAGGCGCGCCGAATTTCTTTTCAATTATTACGTTCCTTCCTTTAGGACCCAACGTAACTTTAACAGCATTAGCCAGCTTATCCACGCCTGCTTTTAACGAATTGCGCGCGTCGCTGCCATATTCTACTATTTTTGCTGCCATATCTTTTCCTCCTTATTTCCTTAATGATTAATAATTCCTAAAATATCGTTCTCGTGCATTATTAAATATTCCTCGTCGTCAATTTTAATTTCCGTGCCGGAATATTTGCCGTACAAAACTTTGTCTCCAACGTGAACGGACATATTTATTTTTGTCCCTTCCTCGGTAATTTTACCTGGACCAACAGCGACAACTTCGCCTTCAATTGGCTTTTCTTTCGCAGTGTCCGGTAAAATAATGCCGGATTTGGTTTTTTCTTCTGTAGGTTGAGGCTTTACTATTACTCGATCCGCTAACGGTTGAATTTTAAAATCTTTCATAACATCACCTCCCTTTTTTATTAGCACTCAATTTATGCGAGTGCTAATATATGCCAATTAAAAAAAAATGTCAAGTAACATTTTTTCAGATTGTGTTTGATGATTTTCTTTTAAGTTGGATTCAAAATGATTAAAGTATTTAAAGTACAAATACATCTGTCAAAAATAAATTGAGTTACAATGCATTTTGGACAGAAGCAATTTCAAAATTAAATTTCTTCAACGTCCGTTATTACAATTTTATTTTCGCAAAGTTCCTTAATGCTTTCAATGAATTGGGTTGTGTAATCGGCTGCGAAATGTCTTTCTGCCGCGGTTCTATCGGTAAATTCAATTAAATGAATAAAAGTAACGTCGTCCTCTTTCCGGAAAACCCTGCAATTGGTTTCGGGTTCGTTTATTTCAATTTCATCCAAGTAAATGTTTATTAAATCGAGCGCTAATTCAACTTTCTCTTTTTTAATTTGATATTCAAATAATTTTAATCTGCGCATTTTTCACTCTAAAATAATTTTTTAAACAACCATGCTAACGCCGAAATTAAAATGCTCAGAACAATCATCGATGTTATTGGAATGTAAACTTTGAGGTTGGGTTTGTCAATAACAATATCGCCCGGCAATTTGCCAATAGGCAGTTGTTTAATGAAAGGATAAAACAGCCCGATTGCAAGAAATAATATCCCGACGAAAATAAAAATTTTCCTCATGCTAAAAGTTAAACCTCGTATTTACTACGTTATTGTAAATACTTCCGAAGGCGTAAGAAAACCCTACGCTGGCGTAGTAACTAAATTGCGTCGCTAATTCTTTACGCTGCAATAATACTTCTTCCAAACTTGCGTTCTCAAGCGGCAATTCTATTTGGTCGTGAATAGCTTTGAATTGTCCGCTTAAATCTAAGGACAATCCTTCAAACAGTTTCAGATTAAACGATAAATTTATTTTGGCAGAATTCTTCTTGAGATCGTGTAAGTAAGAGCTTAAAACAAGAGAGCCGTTTACTCTGCCCCATTCTTTAATTATGCCAATGCCAAGAACTAACTTTTGCTGCGCAAGGAATTCTTCCACCTTATTGAAGATTGTTGTGTCGGCATAATTATTGTATTTTCCAAAAACTTTAAATTGGAAAATCAACTGCCTGCTGTTAGATTCCGAATAAGGAAAATAGTTGTATTCAACGCCAATGCCCGGCGCAATGGAAAAATCAATGTTGTTGTAAGTGGATGATTTGCCGGAAAGCCATCCGCCTAACGACCAATGCGCCGATACTGATTTAATCAAAGCCGAATAAAAGCGCTGACTTCTTTTGATATTTTTAATTTTGACATCATTGTAATCGTAGTTGTTCTCGTCGTATTCATTATTAAAGTAAGCAAAAAATTTCCACGCATCGGTTACCCTCGAAGCCGAAAACGAAGCGTTAACATTCGAAAATTGCGAAGTCTTTTCCCCCGATGTGAAAACCCTTAACGATGTTCTGAAAACCCAATAATTCCATTTGTCGTTTAGGTACTCATTTGTTTTAAGAATACTTTTACCGCCAAAGGTTATTTTAAAATTATCCGCAATTGGCAGTTTGTAGAGAAATCTCAACAATCCCAATTTTAATTTTTTAATTAATTTTTTCCTCGAGGTTTCGTAAGTATCTGTTTGATGCGTAAAGTATTTTAATGTATCCTTAATATTCGCAAAGTTTTTTTGACCAATAAAAATGAGAGAATATTCGCGTCCACCGCTTCCCGTCCTACGCCGCGTTGTAAAAATGTGAATGTCCGCTTCGTGCCTGTCGCGAACAAAATTCACAAATGTTATTTTTTCCCTAATATAGCTATCGTTACACCACCGGCATTCCAAAAATACGTTTGGAGTTTTATTCGCGGGACTTGAATTGCTAACCGAAGCTTTAACGCTTGCAAAGGCAAAAACAATAAAAAATAAAAAAGTTGACTTTCTCATTCCTCGCGCTCTGTTTTAAGTTGAAAAATAAAAATTTTTAAGCTAATCAAAATAAACTATTTCAATAATGACAAGCAAAAAACAGCTTCGTTTTATTTTAAAAAATCAAATAATCATTTAATTAGACAAATATATTTAATAAATTTCTGATTTAATTTTTAAAAAACGAGGTAGAAACATGGGGAAATCAATTTCAAGAACTATTGCCGAATTTGTTGTGGAACTCAAATACGAAGATATCCCAAAAAAAGTAATTGAAACGGCGAAAAAATTCCTTTACGATTCAATTGGTTGCGCTTACGGAGGTTTACAAACAAAAGACGTTAACATTCTTTACAACATCTACAAAAGAATGGGTGGCGCCCAGGAGTCTACAATAATCGGACTTGGTTACAAACTGCCGGCTGTAAACACAACGTTAATTAATTCCTTGGCTATTCGAGCGTTAGATTACAATGATATTTATTGGCGGGAAGACCCCTCGCACCCTTCGGACCTAATACCGGCAGCGCTTTCGACGGGCGAGCTCGTTAATGTTCCGATGAAAGATACTTTAACGGCAATTATTCTCGCATACGAATTCGAGCAACGTCTATGTGAGTTTGCCACGCCGGGAATACGCGAACGGAAATGGCATCACGCGACTCTGACGCAGTTTGTTTCTCCAATTGTCGCAGGTAAACTGCTTGGGTTGAACGTTGAACAAATGGTAAACGCTATTGGCATTAGCGCCTCCCACAACTACACGGTTGGAGCGCCTACGGCAGGGAAATTAACCATGATGAAAAACACTGTCGATCCGATGGCAGTTCAAGCCGGTATACTTGCGGCTCTTATGGCAAAAGAAGGTTACTCCGGTACGGAATTAATTTTCGAAGGCAAAGAAGGTTTCATGGATACTTTCTTTGGCTGGGACGTTAACAACAATAAACCTAATCCGGTTAAAATGGAAGGTAGAAGCGAAACAGGCGAGTGGAGTTGGAACGTTGACAAATTAACAGAAGGTTTAGGAGACAGCTTCAAAATAATGGAATGCGGAATGAAGGCTTTTCCGACCGAAGCTTTGACGCACACTCACATTTCCGCTACGCTTGAAGTAATGAGAAAGAACAAGATTGATTTTAACGAAATTGAAGAAATTAAAATTACTACAATCGCCAGAGCCGTTGACATTTTATTTGACCCCAATAAATATGCGCCCAAAACAAGGGAGACCGCCGATCATTCCCTTCCCTATTGCATTGCCGCGGCTGTAGTGGACGGCAAAATAACAACCGACACATTTTCAGAAGAAAAATTGAAAGACACCAGAATCTGGCAAGTCATTAACAAAATCAGGGGAGAAGCTTCCGAGGAATTCGAAAAACTCTTCCCAGAAAAGCAACCTTCGCAAGCTACTATTATTCTTAAGGATGGGACGACCTACAGCCATTATCTTGAATATCCAAAGGGCGATCCGCGCAACCCGATGACAATTGACGAACTACAGATTAAATTTAATTCCTTAAGCGCGCGGTTCCTTTCGGACGAAAAGCGGAAAGAAGTAAAAAATACAATTTTCAATGCGGAGGAGTTTTCAACACGAGACTTTATGAACTCTTTAATTGCAGACAAAAAAATTTAGTTTCTTTTATTTAATTTCTTTTAATAAATTTTAAAATGACAATAAGTAAAACAATTTAATAAATGGTGAACCATGAAAGCCTATTCTGGTAAAAAAGGAAAAGAAAATCGTTCGGATTGTTACTTTGAAGTTGAAAGCAGAAGGCGTGGCGGAATTAAAATTACGCTTGAAAGTAAGGTAAAATCGATGTACGGCGCAAGCATTGAAAAATTGCTGCATGAAATGTGCGATTTTTTTGAAGTAAAGAATTTAAATATTTACCTCGAGGATTACGGCGCTTTGCCTTTTACGCTTGCGGCAAGATTTGAATTAGCCTTAAAGAGATTGTTCCCGAAAATAAAGGACGAATTCCTTCTCCCCTTTAATTCAGCCAATAAATACAAGACCCAAAAGAATCGCTTGCGTAGAAGCCGTTTGTACTTGCCCGGCAACCAACCGAAATTATTTATTAATGCAGGCTTACACAAACCGGACGGAATAATTCTTGACCTGGAGGACAGCGTATCGCCGGAAGAAAAAGACGCCGCACAGCTTCTGGTTCGCAACGCGTTAAGAAGCGTTGATTTTTACGGCGCCGAACGAATGGTAAGAATCAACCAATTGCCGCTGGGCTTGGAGGATTTGAAATTCGTTGCGCCTCACAACGTTCACGTTGTTTTAATTCCCAAGTGCGAAAATCCCGAAGATGTTTTGATTGTAAGGGAAGAAATCAACAACATTAAGAAAGAACGGAACATCCGGGCAAAAATTTATTTGATGCCAATAATCGAAAGCCCGTTGGGCGTAATTAAAGCTTTTGAGATCGCAAGCGCGGCTCCCGAAGTTTGCGCGCTGGCAATTGGACTTGAAGATTACACTGCAAATATTGGGGCTCAGCGAACGAACGAAGGAAGGGAAAGTTTCCTTGCGCGCTCGGCAATTGTAAACGCCGCGAAGGCTGTTGGCATTCAAGCAATAGACACGGTATTTTCCGACGTTAACGACAGCGAAGGCTTACGGAAAAGCGTGCTCGAAGCAAAAG
>JALWSN010000191.1 GCA_027080245.1 Ignavibacteriales bacterium
CTTTTTAGCGGCGGACTTGACAGTATGATATCGGTTAAACTTATGAAAGAGCAAGGCATAGATGTGAGTGCACTTTTCATAGATACCGGTTTTGGTTCAACCAAAGACAACAAAGCCATACTTGAAAAAAGAGCCAAAATAGTAGGGGCTAATTTTGAAGTGGTAAATATAAGAGACAGTTTTATAAAAGATATACTTTTTTCACCAAAGTACGGATACGGTAAAAATTTTAATCCATGCATTGATTGTCATGCCAATATGATAAGAGTAGCCAAGGCTTTGATGCCAAAGTTTGGTGCAAGTTTTATCATAACAGGAGAAGTTTTAGCTCAGCGCCCGATGAGTCAAAGAAAAGATGCACTCTTACAGGTAAAAAAACTTGCAAATGATTTGGAAGAAAATTTACTTCTTAGACCACTTTCTGCCAAGCTTTTAGAGCCTACAAAACCGGAACTTGAAGGGTGGGTAGATAGAGAAAAGCTCTTAGATATAAGTGGGCGAAACAGAGAAGTCCAGCTAAGACTTGCAAAAGAGTACGGATTTGAGGATTATGAGAGTCCCGGAGGCGGATGTCTGCTCACTGATGAAAGGTTTTCCAACAAGCTTAGAGATTTTATCAAGTATGACAAACTAGAGAGTGAAGATATCGAGCTATTAAAAGTTGGAAGACACTTAAGGCTAAGAGAGGGCATAAAACTCATAGTAGGAAGAAATGCCGAAGAAAATGAGAGAATAAAAGAACTAAAAAACTCAAAAATGATCTCAGTGGATGTGGATGACTTACCCTCGCCATTTTCAAAAATTTCTAAAAAAGCAACAAAAGAGGATAAAGAGCTTGCCGCTAAAATCATACTCACTTTTACAAAAGCAAAAAAAGATGAAGTATATGAAGTTACTTTTGAAGATGAAATTATCAAAGCAACCCCCTTTGAGAGTAGAGATGAAATTTTAAAATATTATTTATAAAACTTATGGTATTATTTCAACTCCAAATGTGTGGGGCATTAGCTCAGCTGGGAGAGCACGACGCTGGCAGCGTCGGGGTCAGCGGTTCGAGCCCGCTATGCTCCACCATACTTTAAAGATCTCCTTTTAGACCAAGTTTCTGGGCATCTTTTTGCATGCCTTCTATAACTTCCGCAATCAGTTCACTTATGTCCATGTTTATCATTTGTGCACCTTTTTCGATGGTTTGTCTGTCAACTCCTGCGGCAAATGACTTTTGTTTCCACTTTTTCTTTACTGATTTTGGAGTGAGATCGAGTATGCTTTTACTAGGCCTTACATATACGCAAGCTGTTATAAGTCCGGTTAGCTCATCGACTGCATACAAAGTTTTTTCCATTAAAGATAACGGTTCAACATCTGTACAAATCCCATAGGCATGACTCATCATAGCCCTTATATAAACTTCCGGATATCCGTTTTCTTCCATAATCTCCTTAGCTTTATAACAGTGCTCATCAGGATACTTACCATAGTCAAGATCGTGTAAAAGTCCGACTATTCCCCACATCTCTTCATCTTCGCCAAATTTTTTCGCAAAATGTCTCATCGCACTCTCTACCGCAAGTCCATGTTTTACCAAAGAGTCATTATCATTATATTTTTTTAACAACTCAAACGCATCTTCTCTAGCGGGAATCATTTTTATCCTTTTCATTTATTTTTTATTGTAGTATAATTATATCATAAGGACATCTCTAAAACCCTATAC
>JALWSN010000192.1 GCA_027080245.1 Ignavibacteriales bacterium
AAATTCGTTAACCTTCAACGAATCAGCAAGTTTCTTTAATTTGGGTAAATGAGGTCCCTCTCCAACGATTAACAACTTAATGTTTGGAACAGATGATTTCAGAAACTGCAAAGCTTCAACCGCCGTATCCAGCCCACGATTAAAGCTTACTCGTCCCGAATAAATCAAGACAAAGTTTTTCGCATATTGTTTACTCTCTCCCGGCAAAGAATTTGCCGGTGAAAACTGTGCAAGGTCAACAGTATTTGAAACAAGCTTAATTTTATTTTCAGGAATTCCATTTTTTATTAGGCGACTTTTATTTTCTTCGGTTACAACAATCACGGCGTCAACAAAATTTATTAAAAAGTTCTCCAAAAGCTGAGCTATTTTGTGGTTTTTAAATATTCTTTCAACTAAACTTGTTTTCTTGTAAGACTTAAGCGCGGCGGGGTAGTTTTCATGCATGTCGAAAATTAAAGGGCGTTGGCTGTAAAATTTAAGAACAACTCCGAAAGGCAACATTGGCAAATCGTGAGCGTGAATTACTACCGGTTTTGATTTTTCCATTGTAGCAAAAGCCTTAGCTAACATTCTAAAATTAAAGATTGCCGGGAAGTTTAAAATCTTATTAAGCTTTCTGTTTTTTGTTAATGCCTTAAGTCGGACAATCTCGCAATACTTAAAATTTTCATCTTTGTCTTTTTCGTACTGATTGCAAAAGAGCGTTATTTTGTAATCATTTTCCGCGAGAGCTTGAATTTCCTTTTCCAAACGAATGTCCGGAGGAAATTCGCTTTGGAGTAGCATTAAAATATTTTTGTCTGTTTCATTCATTTAGGAGTTTAAGACCTTTCGGTAAATTTCCAAATTCTTTTTTGCATTCTTTTCCCATGTTAATTCCTTAACCGTTTTAAAACCAGCCTCGCCAACTTCTTTTCTTTTTTGTGGGTTTAGAATTAAGTATCTTAATTTCTGAACTATTTCCTCACTGTTGCGTGGCAAAACAAGCAATCCGTTTTCCCCATCTACAATAATTTCGCTAATTCCCTCTGCTTTTGTTCCAATTACTGGCTTTTTGAAAGACATTGCTTCTAAATACACAACGCCAAATGCTTCGTCCCAACTTGGCAAGACAAAGATATCCGACTTATTCATCAATTCAAGCATCTTCTTGTGAACAACAGTTCCCCAGAATTTAACCTTTTCAGTGATTCCTAATTTTGAAGTGAGTTCTTTGGACTTTTCCAGTAGAGGTCCGCCCCCAGCCACCCACAATTCAATTTGGTTAAATTCTTTTGCTAACTTTGCAAAAGCCTCAAGGAGATATCTTAATCCTTTCCTTTCAACCAATGTAGCTCCAAACAAAATAATGACTTTTTCCGACTCTTTTTTAGGAGCTAATTCCACTGGAGTAAAACCGTTGTAAACAACCCCTATTTTGTCTCTTCTTGCCGTAAATTTCAAAATTCTTGTTTTTACTTTTTCGGAGACAGCAACGACAAAATCAGCTTTTTCAATTGCCGTTTTAGATTTTTTAAAATGAATTTTCTTTTTTACAGTGGCATAAACTGATGTTCCGTGAACTGTTAGTACGTAAGGCAACCCGGTAAAACGCGAGAGTAAAAAAGCAGTGTAATCTTCAGGTAGAGCTCCCTGAACATGAATTAAGTCAAATTCCTGAAATAGCACGCCATTTTTTTTTGCGAATTTTTTGACACTCCAATAACAAACGTAAGGCCAAAGGTTCTTTAAAAAACCGCCTGGGATTGCTAAATATTTTGGATGAAAGACTTCTACCCCATCAAGAACTTCATTTTCTTTAACTTCCTTTAACTTTTTCCATTTTTCTTTTAAACCACTTATTAAGGGTGGAACCCAAGGAATAAGAGCGAAAACTACAACCTCAGTGCCAATTTTTTTTAATGCTTTTACTTGTTCGTGAATAAACATTCCCGATAAATAATAAGCGGAGTTTGGGTACATACTTGTTAACACCAGAATTTTCACTTATGTTCTCCCCTTACAGTAAAGGCGTACAACATTCCAAGGTTAATCCAAATCAGATTAAAATCCGGAAATAAATTGCCGTAAAAAAAGTAAGTAATAATAAAGCTAATAAAAACAGCAAAATTACCAATCATCACCGATTTAAAAAACTTATCTTCTATTTCTTTTAACTTTTTAAGGGTATCTACGATTACACGCTTAAAAAATAATACAATAACTAATAAGCCTGGAACGCCGAGCTCCGCAAGTAAAAGTGTGTAAAGCGTATGTGATTCTTTTACATGTAACAATGCTGACGGCGTAATAGGAGACCAATAAAAATCATAATAAATTGGGAAACCCCTGAATCCAACTCCCAAAAATGGATGATCCACAAACATTTTTAAGGAACTAATTGCCAGTCCAATTCTTGTTCTAATAGAAATGTCTTTCATAATATCGAACATTGAGATTATTCGTTCGATAAGAAACCCCCCGTATTCAGTAAAAAGAACAAAAAATAATAATAGTAAGACAAAAAATGTTACAAAATAAACGAAATAAATTTTTTTTCTGTGCATAATAATTAAAACCATGAATCCAATGAAAAGGGAGACCCAACCGCTACGTGAAAAGGTAGCTAAGATTCCAATGATAGACAAGAATACTGAAAAACCGATTAAAAATTTATGCTTTTTTGTTAAATTTGAGTAGAGAATTAAAGATGCGCCTAAAATAGCTCCTACAAACATAAAAGAAGCTAATACATTAGGATCGCTAAAAGTGCCGGCTGCTCGCCAAATTTTTTGACCTGAAGAAGATTCAACAGCGGCTCTACCAAAATACAAGATGTTTTGGAAAGCAATTTGATAGAATGTTAAGAGTGAATTAAAAATATTACTTAATAATAGACTCCAAATTACTATTAAAAAATCTCTTTTTGTCTTAATATAATTTGCGACTAAAATAAATAATACAAATTGTGAAATTGTTATTAAAATCAATAAAGCGCCGCTCAATTGATTGGGTGAATAAGTTAGTGAGATTGTTGCTAACAACAGGTAAATAATAATGTATTTATTTATTGGAAATTTTATTTTAATTTTAATATTAGAAGTTAACATAGAATAGACAACAGTAATAATACTCATCACCCATCCCACATGAAACAACGTTATTCCATCAATTATTCTTCCCCATGCATCCAAACCTGTGGCAATTACCATTAAAAAGACCCAAGGTAAAGGGCCAATTAAAAAAGAGTAATAAAAAATGGAAAGTGAAAATAAAATAAGGAGTGGAATTAAAGCAAAAATTGGATTAATATAAAATAAAAGTCCGATAATAACTTCCAGGAAAAAAGAGAAAACCAGTATTTGCCAATCTTTAACTATTTTGATTCCTGAAACAAACACTGCTAACCCAAAACTTTATTGTAAATGAATTTAATATCGCTAAATTTTACAAATAAAATATCTCTAAAAGAAATCCCATATTTGACTTTAAAATAAATAAAAAAACTGATTGACCATAAGATATAACTAATTGAGCAATTAATAGCGGCTGCTTTAATACCAATAATCGGTATTAAAATGTAATTTAACAAAATGTCAAATATTGCAAAAAAAAGGTTATTTAAAATAACAAAGTTAGGAAAGCCCTGGCCCATTAAGAAAGCATTAATAATATGCCCTGAAGAAAATATTACCAAAGCCGGTAAAATGTAAAGTAAAAGGTAATACGATTGTTCAAATTGATTTGAAAAAACGAACATGATAACCATTCTGCCAATTACCAAGGTTAATAATACAAATAGTATGTTTGTTGCAACTAAAACCCTTGTTAATTTGGCAATATTTTCAACTTCCTGTTTGGCTCCGTAATTAGCCGAACGAGCGATTATTATTGGTCCAAGAACCAATGGTAATTTTTGAAATATATCTACTATGACTAACGAAATTGAATAAATTCCTGTTTCATGAGCTCCCAAAAAATGATTAACAATAAAAATATCCCCCTTTAATAAAATGAAACTGCTAATTGAAGTAATTGTAGCTCTTATGACAAGATGATTATCTTCTTTAATGATTGAAACCTTTCCCTGGTTAAAATAATTTTTTAATCCGTAGAATTCATAAATAGAAATAATAAAGGAGACCAGAACAAAGTTACTAATAACAAATAATAATGGAAGATGAAAAAGATAGATGATTAAAATATTGATTAAGAAAATTAAAGCAGTGTAAAATAGCTGCGCTTGATTATATCTCTTGTAATCTTGAAGTCCTAAATAAATTGATTGTAAGCTACGCCAGAGGATAATAAATGCCGTAGCCAATATTGCAATGTTAATTAATTGAGGAGCAACGTCCAAAGATAGGGTAATAAAATTTTTATTAACAATAATAATTAAGATAATCCCTAATAAGATTAAGCCTAAAAAATAAAAAAATGTTTTCTTAATTAATAAATGGGCGCTATTTTTATTTTTCCCAACAATTAAAATATTGCTTCTTCTAATACCTTCGCCTAAGATAAGAGAAAGAATTAAAATAATATTAACTGCAATGCTGTATTGCCCTCTTCCGCTTGGTCCCAAATAACGAGTTACGATAACATTATTGAAAAAAGCAATAATAGTCACCAAAACCGAAGTAGCGCCAGTGATATAAAAAGCTTTAAAAAAATTCATTCATTTATTTTTTAAGAGAAGTAAAACTTTTAATAATAAACTGAACGTCTTTGAATTTTTCCGGTTCGTTAATTTTTAACCAATGCAACTTTTCCACAAAAAGAATTATGCTCAAATGAATTAGAAATGCAATAAACAGAGCTCCTAAAACAATAAACGCTCTCTTGGGTTTCGATTTATAATCGGGAGGCGTAGCGTAATCAATTATTTGCAAAGTCGGTTGCTTTTTCATTAGTTGAATTTTTGCTTGCTCATATTCGGGTAATAAGTATTCTCTTAATTTTTGCTGCAATAATAAATTTGTGTATAAATCAGTGTATTCTTTGGTTAAATAAGGTAGTTCATCTAACGGCAAAAATAGAGAGGAAAACGGCTTTGCAAGTTTTTCTTTATTTGAAAATTTTAACTTTTGAATTTGAGACTCTAAAGCTTGGTATTGAATTAATGCTTGTCTGTATTGTGGAGATTTTACGCCATAATTTTTTTCAATGGCTTGTAATTCAACCTTTTTAACTAACGCTTTGGCTTCTAAATCCACCATTGCGGAAATAATTGATTTAGCCTGATCATAAAATTCAATAACGCCATATTTTTTCTGAAATTCTTCCATTTTAACTTGAAGGCTGTCGATGTCTCGAAGGTTTTTAAAATATCTTTTCCTTACCAAATCATAATTCATTTTAGCTCTTTGCAACACAAACTTTTCAGCCATTTTCTGTAAATCATTTACAATATAATTAACTATTTCCGCTACTTTTAGCGAATCCGTATATTCGTATGAAATAGAAATCATGTTTTCTTCGGTCATCATTACGTCGTAATCGCTGTAAAAATTTAGCAGAGTTTCTTCCATTGTCTTTTTATCGTAAAATTCCTTTAAATGAAATTTGTCTATTACATCGGTTGCCAATGTTCTGCTCTTTAAAATTGCCATTAATGTGTTTTCGCTATTGCCTCCTAAATTTATTCCTAAAGAACTAATCGGCAAACTTGACAGTAAAGACGAAATTCCCGAAGGATTTTCCTGCTGGGGAGGCATAACCAACGCCGTAGCCTTGTACCATTTGGGTAATAATAAACTTACCCATACTGAAATAGCGGCAACTAGTATAAGGTTGATTATTAAAGACCTTTTCCACTTTGCTAATAATTTTAAAAAGCCAATGAATGTTAAACTTTGCTTTTTTTCTTCCATTTTTTCCCCAATTTTCGATTTTTCTTTTACGCTAAATTTTACCTCTTAAATATCAATATCACCGTTGCCACAGCTCCTACAACGCCGGCTATGCTCGCCACTCGCGCTAAATAATAATTGAAATCCCTGTAAGGCATGCGCGGCACCCAAATGAAATCCCCCGACTCAATTTTGTATTGATTGTCGCTGTCCGTCATGTCAATCCAAGCGCGGGATTTCGATTTTATTAAATAAATCTCGCCTTTTGCCCGCGCGCCCAATCCGCCCGCAAGCGAAACGTAATAATTGTAATCCGCGCCGGGTTTATATTTAATGAAGCCGGGATTCATCACCTGCCCGTAAATGTAAACCATATTCGATTTTGCGGGAATATTAATCACGTCGCCGTCCTTTACTAAAAATTTTGCGCTCGGCGAATCTTCGTTTAGCGCTTGACTGAAATCAACCGACGCAAGCGCATGCAGATTGCGCAGCATATTATCCGTATTAAAACTTATTGAATCCTCCGGGTCGATGTTAGCCATTCGTTGCATTAACAATAAATCGGTTTGCGGATTAAACAAATCAAGATTAAACGAACGCTGCCTGTTTTGGTAGGGCATGTTCTGCGAATTGTAAAGCGCCGTGGCAAGCGGACTCCGGATTAGCTCGGCGTTCCGCAAATCCGCCGTAGGCTTAAAACCGCCGGCTTTTTCGATTACTTCCTTCAACGTGGTGCTGTCCTTTGAAATAAAAATGTAACCGGGTTTGTAAACTTCGCCAACAACCAACACTTTAAAATCGCGCTTCTCGGTTTCGTTTGCCACCACCCTTATTCTGTCGCCTCTCATCAGCGGAAAATTAAGACTATCCGGAGAAAGCTCAATTATTTTTTCCTTTTCCCCTTCGTAGTTCAAACGCGTAACGGTGATTTTTTGAATCTTATTGTACGCTTTGCTGATTCCTCTTGCAAACAAAAGCGCGTCGGAAAGCTTGTCCCCATCCACGTACTGGAACTTAACCGGCTTGTTAACCGCTCCTTCCACCTCCACGAAATTCCTGTCCAAATCCACCGGCGGAAACACAATCACGTCGCCGTTTTTTAAATACGGATTGAACTGAAAATCCGCCGTCAGACGGAACTTTTCCAAATCAATTAACTGCTTCGTTCCGTCCGCCCGGTACAATTTAATTCCGCGTTTGGCGTAATTTTGTAGCTTTTGCTTGAATTGTTGAATTAAATTTCC
>JALWSN010000193.1 GCA_027080245.1 Ignavibacteriales bacterium
AGCAATTAAAAACAAGTCGTTAAACGCTTTCAACAAATCAAGGTAATCCTGTTTGGAAAAGGATTCCCCTTTTAACGCTTTGGGCAGCAATGCAAATATTTTTTTAATTACCGAAAGCGGGGTGGCAATCAAAAAACTGCCTGCCGCCGCTCCGCCAATCGTAATGAACTCGGAAATTTGAATCAGCAAAACCAAATTGCCGCCGGCAATTGTAAACCCTACAACTATCGAAGCGAAAACAACCACTATTCCAATAATAATAAACATTTTTTACACCGCCTGTTTTAGTTCTATTTCGCTAAAGATTTTTTGTAATTCATTAAATTTTTCATCCAAATCCTTCCACTCCACTTCCCCTGATTTTAAGTTTTCTTCCATTCTAATTGCTAATTCAGTTATTTTAGGGAATCCCGCAGTCGTACCGCCGCCCTTTAATTGATGCACAATTTCGTGGGCTTTCTCGACGTTTTTTTGGGAAATGTATTCCTTGAGAGCGGGAATTTTATTTTTGAAATTCTGGTAGAAAATTTTTTTAAGACCTTCAATCATTGAAGCGTCGGAAGCAATGTTAACGTTGTCCGCTTTCTTCGACTTGGAAAGTTGTTCTTCCCCTAAAATCTCCTTTAAAGCCATTTTAATATTTTCCTTATGCAACGGCTTGGATAGAACTTTATTGGCTCCGGCTTCCAACGCTTTTAACACATTAATCCTGCTTGTGTTCCCGCTTATTACCACTACGGGAATGTCCTTTAACTCGTCCAGCACTTTCAATATTTTCAGCATTTTAATGCCGTCGAGGTTCGGCATCATTAAATCTAGGAAAATTAAGTCAGGCTTTACGTTTTTCGCCATCTGGATTCCTTCCAGCCCATCGCTGCAAGTGTAAACATCAAAATGATATTCGCGGAAGAAATTCTTTAACGCGTGTTTAATAATGTCGGAATCGTCGACAACTAAAACCGTTATTTTTTCGTTATTTCCCATCTTTCTTCAATTTATTTATGTTAAAATCAGTTAAATTTTCAGGAGTTTCTTTAACCGACAATATCGCCGAATTAATATTCTCCTTAATGTCTTCCAATAATTCGCTTCTCAAAATTTCAATTTCGCGCGGCGCTTCAATTCCAATTTTCACCTGATTTTCCGAAATCTCTAATATTTTTATCGTAATTTTTCTGTCAATCTTTATAGCTTCATTGATTTTTCTTTTTAAAATTAACATTTTTCCACCAGTTTACTCCTTAAATAACGGGAATTCAACCGGGTATTTCTCGTCTTCGATTATTGTTTGATAACCTGATTTTTTCCCTTGACTAATATACACAGGAGCTTTCAAATTTACTGTAATTTTTTTCGGGTCTTTGTTGAATTTTACAATCCCGAACGCTTCGTAATCGTCTTCCTGAGGGTAAGTATCGTCAATTATTCTGATTCCGATAAGAGGAAAGACAATTTCCGGCTCTTCAATTGAATTCAGATAGAAAAACAAATCTTCCTCCCTTTTAATCAAAAGGAATTTTTGCAATTCCTCGAATCCGTACAAACCTTTTTCGAAAACAAGAACGTTTTCGTCTTTGTATTCAATCGTTCCAAATTGAATTGTTTTTAGTTCCATAGCTCACTTCTTTATTATTACAATGTCTACTCTTCTATTTTTTGCTCTGCCTTCCGGCGTAGAATTGTCCGCAATTGGTCTGTATGCAGCGTAGCCAACTATTGAAATTTTGTCTGGGTTCAACCCTCCTTCGTGAATTAAGAAATAGGCAGTGTTCAACGCCCGCGCTACCGAAAGATGCCAATTGGATGGGTAAAGTTTGGATTTAATTGGCACGTTGTCCGTATGCCCTTCCACTCGAATGTCGTTTTTTACCGTTTGCAAAATTTTAGCCACTTGAAGCAGAATTTTTTTGAAATTGTTGTTTAACTTTGCTTTCCCCGAAGGGAACATTAACCTGTCCTGAATGCGTAAAGTTACCCCCCTTTTGTTTTCAAGCACTTGAAATTTGTCACCCAAATTATTGTCTTTAATTACTCTTGAAACTTTTACCTTCAACTTTTGAAGCGCGCTAATTACCGCGCTTTTACCAGTTGTAGGCAAAACACCTGCAGAAGCGCTTGCCACTTTTTCGTTTCCGAAAATGCTTCCCATTACGTTCATCATCTTCTTGTATTTGTTCAAATCGATGTTTGAAATAGCATAAAGAATGATGAAAAGTCCAAGCAACAAAGTAATTAAATCCGCGTAAGTAATTAAATACCTATCCTTGTCGTGATCTTCCGCCGTTTCGGAAGACCCGTCCAAATAGAATTTTTTACGCGGTTTCTTTATTTCCCGCTTTTCTTCTATTCTATCAGTCCTTTTTGATTGACTCTTGGGAGCATGCTTAAGAGCTTTGCCCTTACCACCGTGGGAATCTCGCCGTTGGAAAGGGCTAACGTCCCTTGAAGAGCCATCTGCATTAGTAATTTTTCTTTGTTGTGGCATTCTCTTAACTTATCGCTTATTGGTAACCAAAAAATATTCGCTGAAAAAACGCCCCACAGCGTTGCAATGAACGCCGAGGCAATGCTTCTAATTAACAAATTCGGGTCGGTTCCGGCGTGGGCTAACGTCATTATTAACGCCATTACCGTTCCCAATATTCCCATCGTAGGCGCGTAACCGCCCATTTTGGAAAAGAGTAAAATGTTGGAATTATGCCTGTCGTCTAATGTTTTCATCTCCAGCATGGCAATTTCTTCCAAGTCCTCGCCGTTTAATCCGTCTATTAACAAACGTAAAAGTTTCCTTGTAAAAAAATCTTCAATGTTCTCCAATTCGTCTTCCAAAGGCAGCAATCCGAACTTACGCGCCTTTACTGAAAGCTCGTAAAATTTTTCCACAAGTCCTTCGTAATCGAATTCGGGAGAATTGTAAGCAAGTTTAATTAATCGGAAAAAATTCCGCATCTTCTCGTAACCGAATCCTATTAAAGCAATGGAAAACGTGCCGCCGAAAACAATTAATAAAGGCGACCACAAAAACAATGCTTTTAGCGTTCCGCCTTCTATTAGAAAGGCTCCAAAAATCGAAGCTACGGCTATTATTAATCCGTTTACCGACGTGTACTTTCTCATAAGTAATCCAATATTGATTTAGGTAAAATCATCGAAGACATTTTGTACGATACTTGCAGCAAATAATCGTAATATTGCATTTGGGTAACAGCTTCCACTACGTCTACCTGCTGAGTTTTTGCTAACAAATCCTTGTATTCAAGTTCCTGATTTTCCAGCATGCTTTTCGAATCGTTTAGCTTGTTGATTTCCGCGCCAACCTCGGCCATTTTGTTAATCATTTTTTGGTGGAAATCCTTGACCGCTTGAATTAAATCCTGCGATGGTTTTTTCCCGGCTTTAACGGTATCCCTAATTTTTGCAATTACGTTAAAAATGTCCAATTTTTGATTCAAATCCGAACTCAATTGGGAACTTTGCTCCTTTTCCGTAATGTTCCTTACGTCGATGTAAAAATTCAAATATTTGTTCGAATTGCTTACGTGAATTAACTTTGGCGTTCTGCCGTCCATTGTTTTTAACATTTTTTTGTTCGAATCGAAAACAAGCTCAACCGGGCTGCTTGAATTATCCGCCACAACGTTGCCGGAGGAATCGGTAACCTGGTAAGTCAACTCGTACTGCTGAGCGCCCGTTTTTTTAATTGTTGTTGTTACGTCGTACTCCTTTTCCTCTACGTCGTAAACTTTGCTTGTGTTTGTAATTGTAGCGCCTGTGGCTGCGTTTTTGTCCAAGTTGCCATCGAAGCTTAAAATCGTTCCGAAAAGTTCCGCTCCGTTTACGTTCATTGTTTGTGCCGTATCGGGTGAAACTTTTGCGTTAATTTTGCCTGAAATATCGCTTGCTTGCTGAATTACATTGCTTTTTGAAGTAGTGTAATCGAACGGTTTTTCGTTGAAATCCGTTCCGCCGAAGATGTACTTGCCGTCGAATTTTTGATTTGCGTACTCCAAAAGCGTGTCGAGCGCAAGGGAAAATTTATCCGCAAATATTGCGTTGTTGCCATCGTTGGCAGAATTTTGCAATTCGGTTAGCTGAACGTCAATATCCCCAACTTGGTCCAAAATATTTTGCATTACCGTAGTTGTCCGGTTTAAAAAAGTAAGAGATTTTTCGATGTTGCTTTTGTAGTTTTGCACGGATTGCAAATCGGTCGAATACTTCAAAATATCCGCCGCGGCGCGCGGGTCGTCCGACGGTTTTTCCACTTTCTTTTGCGTGGCAATTTTTTCGCGCAAATTCTCTACCGTCGCCTTCTGGCTGTTAATGTTGTAAATAAAATTTCTATTTAACATTCTGTCTGAAATTCTCATGGCTTCACACTATGTTTATTAATGTGTCCAAAACTTCGTTGGCAATTTTAATTAACTTTGCGGACGCGTCGTAAGATTTTTGAAATTTCAAAAGCTTCGTCATTTCCTCGTCAATCGAAACGCCCGAATAGGAATCTTTTTCGTTCTGTAATTGCTGAAGAACAAGATTAGTCGATTCTTCCGCTTGCTTCGCGTTGTTAACATGATTGCCGACTTCGTCCACTAACTCGGCATAATTCTGAGTTAAGGACATTCCATTTAAAACTTTTTTGTCCTTCAAATTGGCTATCTCAACCGCGTAATCTCCATTGCCCGAAGTGCCGTCGGCTGAAATCGCAATTTTTTTCGGGTCGTTCAAAACTTCCGCATTAATGGACAGTTTTCCGTCCTTAAAAGAATCAAAAAAGGCTATTCCCGTCTGCGGCGGTTGATTCATCGAATAACCTTTTTCGTGTACGGCGTTCACTTCGCTTACAAGCGTTTGCATTAACGTATTCAGGGAACTTTCGTACCCTTTGATTTTCTTCGAGTAAACATCGGACAAGGCGGACATCTCCCCTTTCGTAATGAAAGCTTTGATATTTCCTTTTTCAGTCCGCAGGCTCAATTCGTCGTCCGTTCTGACCATTTTAAATGTGTTCATCGATTGTGCGTTAGCGGCAAACACCCCGCCAATGTAAACGGTGGCTACGTTATTTTGGTCGTAGCTAACCTTAACGTCGACAATTGAACTTAAATCGTTAATCAATTTGTCGCGCGTGTCTTCCAAATCGTTAGCGTTTTGCTTGTGAACGGCAGCATTGTAAATTTGGAAATTCAAATCCTTTATCTGCTTGAGCAAATCGTTAATTTGGGTAGTCTTTTCACTGAAATTATTCGCGATTGTAGTCTTAATATTCGAAAATTGCTTGAAAATGCTCGAAACTTTATTGGCTAAATTTTGCGAAGCGAAAACAACTTCTTTTCTGGCTTCTATTGAATTCGGGGATGCCGAAAGCGAGCTCCAGGAATCGAAAAACTTGCTTAAATAGTTCGAAAGCCCGTATTCCGAAGGCTCGCCGAATACGTTCTCGATTTGACTTAATAATTCCGATTCTTTTTTGTTTGCCGTGTATTTTTGATTGTTTTCCACTATTTGAGCCTCAATCAAGCTATCGTGAACGCGACGCACGTCTTCTACTTTAACGCCCATTCCCCACGAAAATTTGTTGTCCATTTGGGGATATTCGGATTTCAACAAAACTCTCTGGCGGGAATAATTCGGATTTCCCGCGTTTGCCACGTTGTGCGCGGTTACGTCCATCGCCTGTTGGTAAGCCGAAAGACTGCGCGTCGATATGTTAAAAATCCTGCTAAGTCCCATTACACTTTCTGATTGACAATTAAACTTTCCTTTTCGCCTTTAAGCTTGGCAAAAAGCATCTTTAACATTTGCCTTGAATTTTCCACAAGATACATATTTTGCTCGTTAACGCTGTTTATTCTGCCGCCTAATTCCCGTATTTTTTGCCTTAAATAAAAGAAATGGTCGGCTAATCTCTCGGGCAGCTCAGCCGCAAGCTCTTTGCTCAATTTGTCCACAATTTCCGCGGTTAGTTTGTTTTCCCCTATTCGCTCTTTCAAAAACCCCAACCTTTTTGTTTCGATTTTTTTAATTTCCAGAATCAGCCTCTCCTCCAGAGCAATGCATTTTTCCAATTCTTCGAAATTCCTTTGCACAATAGCTTTTCGCTTGGATTGAACCACTCCCAGCAGCTCTTCCAGCTTGCCTCTTAATTGCTCCATTGTTTCAAATAATTCCCGTACCATTTCTTTAATCCTCAAAATAATTTAAATAAGCTTTAATTCGGTTAACGTAACTTTGAGTTTCCTTAAATGGCGGAACGCCGTTGTGTTTTTTTACGGCTTCGGGTCCGGCATTGTAAGCCGCCAAAGCCAAATCCACATTGTTGTTAAACAAGCTCAATAAGCTCGAAAAATACCGTGCTCCGCCGAAGATATTTTCTTCCGGGTCAAAAATATTTCTTATTCCCAGCGCTTTTGCCGTCGAATCCATTAATTGCATTAAACCTTTGGCTTTAGCAGGAGAAACAGCTTTAGGATTAGCTGCCGATTCCGTTAAAATAATTGATTTTAGCAGAGAATCCTTAACGCCGAATTTTGCCGAAGCTTTGCGAATAATATCCTCGTATTTAGCCAATCTTTCAATGGCTTTTTGCGGCGGAGCAAGCTTTTTGCCCTTGGCGTTAACGGCATTTACTGCATTGCTCCCAATCCCGGCTTTCGAACGGATTGGATGCTCCCCGGAAATCCTAATGCTCCCGGGAAGCAACTTTGGGTCAAAGGGCTCGCCGGTAATTTTTTCGTAAATTTCCTTCGAAAGCCCCAACCCTTTGTTTTCCGCAATGTATTCGCCCATTTTGAGCTGGAAAATCGTGGAAAAATAATCTCCGCCAAAATCTTTTTTATTGAACAATCCCGTGCTTTCGTTAAGCATGCTCTTTAACATCATCGAAATTAAAATGCCTTCGAAGTCCTGCGCGGCTTTCGCTAATCTTTTCTTCTGCTCAGTCGTAAACCTGCCGTGCGAATGGACTTGATGCGTTTTAACTTCGGGCGATATGTTAAAATTAACCTTGTTCATTTCAAATTAAAGTATTACTAAATCTCCAATTAATGCTCCAGCAGCTTTCAAA
>JALWSN010000194.1 GCA_027080245.1 Ignavibacteriales bacterium
TAAAATTTTAAAAAAATAATTCTCCAAATATTAACCTAATGGTTAATAATGAACAAGTAAAATTCGAAAAAAATTAGAGAGGAATGACTAAACTTTTTTTGATTTAATACGATAATAGCGTTGAAAAAAGCGGTGTTGCGCTTATTAATCAAATAAAAAATAGGAGCTAAAAATCAAAGCAAGGAGGCTGTGATGAGATCTAAATCGAAAATTTTATTTTTGTTTTCTTTTTTGTTAATTCTGCTAAGCTCTTTTGTTTCAAGAACTTATGCAATTAACGAAAAAGACGGAGGGGGCTATTTAGCGTTTGCGGAGCAGATGCCTCAACCGATTGGAGGGCTTGCGGCAATCTACAAAAAAATAACTTATCCCGAAATAGCTAAACAAGCCGGGGTGGAAGGAAAAGTTTACGTTGTTGCATTCATCGACGAAAATGGCACGGTTAATGATGTAAAGGTGCTAAAAGGAATAGGTGCGGGATGCGATGAAGCGGCGGTTAACGCCATTAAGGCTACAAAGTTCAAACCGGCAAAAAATAAAGGAAAACCCGTTAAAGTTAAATTTTCTTTGGCAATTACCTTTAAATTAAAATAACGGAGAACATCGATGAAAAAGTTAATAGATGCTTTCAACAATTTAAAATTTGTTCGGAAAGTCCAACTTGGGTTTCTTCTAATTGCCGCCGTCTCTACTGTCATTGTCGTAAACGATTTTTACCAAATAAATGATTTCAGAAATGTCAAAAATTTCATTTTCAAAGAATACGTTGCGCCCAGAAACGAAATTGACAGAATTTACGGCGAGTTCCAAAAAGCTCAGTTTATTTTATTAAAAATGTCGCAAAGCAGTTTTAGCGACAAATTTTCGGAATTTTATAATCAATACGTTACCGAAAGAAAAGACATTGACAAATCGTTAAAGCTATTAAAGCCTCAATTCAAAAAATTAGGACTTGAGGCTCAATACAAACAAATTCAAAAAACCTGGGAGAATTACAAAAACTTAGTAGCCGATGCAATTGTAAGTGCGGCTTCTTCGAAAAATTTCGAGTACGCGGCGGTTATTACAACTTCCGTTGGAGAAGATGTTGGAAAGAAATTGGTTAGCAGTTTCGACAAAGTTACAGCAAAACTAAACGCAAAAGCCGCATCGATAGACGCAAACGTGGAAAAGCAGATTGATCATTCCATATCTTTAATTATTTACGGAATGATTGCGGGAACTTTAATATTCTTCTTTGGCGCGTTTGTAATAGCCCGTAAAATTTCCGAGCCAATCCAAAAGTTAATGTCCGTTTTAAAAGAATTTTCGCTTGGCAATTACGACGCTCCTGTGGAAATTCACACCAAAGACGAATTCGGTGAATTAGCAAATGCTGTAAGACAATTGCGGGAGGCTCAGAAAGAGAAAATTAGCGCGGCTAAGGAGATTGCGCAGGGCAATTTGCAAAAAGTGGAGCCTGCTTCCGAAAAGGACGAATTGGCTATTGCGTTCAACACCGAGGTGGACGTTTTCCAGGAATTATTATTTGAAGCCGACAAGTTAATACAAGCCAACGAAGAAGGCAATTTGCAGATGCGCGGCGACGTCCAAAAGTTCAAAGGAGGTTGGAAAAGGTTTATTGAAGGGATTAACTCTATTTTGGACAAAGTGCTAAAACCTATTTCCGAGGCGGGAAATGTGTTGAACAAATTGGCCAACGGCGATTTCAGCGTTAAAATGAAGGGCGATTACAAAGGCGATTACGCTAAAATTAAGGAAGACGTAAATAAGGTAGTGGACGCCCTGAATTTAACGATTGGCAAAGTGACCGCCGTTTCGCAAGAATTGAATCAATCGGCTTCGGAAATTTCCTCGAGCACTGAGGAGCTTGCCGCCGGCGCCGAGGAGCAGACTCAGCAGGTTGGCGAAGTTGCAAGCGCTACGGAGGAGATGGTTAAAACTATTCTGGACAATACAAGGAACGCCGAAAAAGTAGCGCATTCTGCCAAGGAAGTTGCTGACAAAGCACGCGAAGGCGGGAAAATAATGAACGAAACAGTGGAAGGAATGAATCAAATTGCCGAAATTGTCGTTAAGTCCGCCGAAACAATAAAAGAATTAAGCAAATCCAGTCAGCAAATAGGTGAGATTGTTCAGGTAATTAACGACATTGCAGAGCAGACTAACTTGCTTGCTTTGAACGCCGCAATTGAAGCAGCCAGAGCGGGCGAGCAGGGCAGAGGTTTTGCCGTTGTAGCCGACGAGGTTCGGAAGTTAGCCGAAAAGACAACGAAAGCAACTAAAGAAATTGAAACAATGATTAAGAACATTCAGAACGACACTCAAGGTGCGGTTGAATCGATTGAAGAAGGAACGGTAAAAGTTGAGGAAGGCAAGCAATTGGCAAACAGCGCAGGCAATGCTTTAAATGAAATAATTGAAAGCAACGAAGAAATTGCCGAAATAATTACTCATCTTGCCGCTGCTAGCGAAGAACAATCCGCCACGGGTGAGCAAATTAGCCGCAGCGTAGAAAACATCAATGGAGTTACGCAGCAAGCGGCGGAAGGCACGCGGAGGATTTCTCAGGCGGCTGAGGATTTGTACAGGTTGACCGAAAATCTGAGAGAAATTGTAGATTATTTCAAACTGGACCAGGATTTTCAGAATGACCACAGATCCGAGTTTTACGTAGGCACAAACGGAAAAATTCATCATTAAGAATAAATGGGAATTAAAATGGAAGAGACAAAATCGTTAGAGGAAATATTTGAATATCTGGATAACGTGGACGTGGATTCATTAACTCAAGAAGAAGCGGACGAATTCTGCAAGTTAATTGAATCAGAGGACAAAGGGGTAATTAACGAATTCACGATGAAAGTTTCCTTTACAACAAACGAGAATATTGCCCGCTCGATTGTAAATTACGTTACGTCGGACAACCCCGCCGTGCGCAACCTTTCAGGCGAGCTGTTGATTTCCATGGGGCAAACTTCCGTTAACCCGTTGCTTGAGGCTTTGCCGGATGGCGACAAACACAAAAAGAAATTTATTATCGACGTGCTTGGACTGATTGGCGACGTTAAAGTAGAAGACGCCATACTCGAAGCGCTGGAAAAGGAAAAAGACGAGAACGTTGTTCTGGCGTGCATAGAAGCGCTGGGCAATATTAAAAGCGAAAAGAGCGTGGAGCGTTTAATTAGTTTTTATTCTGTAAACGAGTTGTTCATTCCAAGCATTATTGAAGCGCTGGGTAAAATTGCCTCCGACAAAGCTCTCGATTTTATTATGTCCGCCTATGAGAACGAGGATCCTTTAATTAAATTTTCAATCGTAGAAAGTCTTGGCAGCATCGGCAACGAAAAATCTTTTTACTTCCTCGTGGGAGAACTCCCTAAGCTGGAAGGCCCGATTGCCTGGGCGGCAATAGATTCGTTATTCAAACTTTCGCAAAAATTGGAACTTGAAATTCCTTTCGACGAGATGTTCAAAAGAAAAGTATTGAATACAATTTACGAGGCGGACGAGCAGTACAAAAAGTCCGCCGTTTACCTTTTACTTCCTTACAACGACAAGGAAACAATCAAAGCTTTCCTAAGCGTTTTTGGGCGGGATGGCGAATTGGACGAATTGATTAAGGACAAATTCTTTAACAATATTAAAGCTTCCGCAGAGGTTTTCGAGGAATTCATTGAAAGCGAGCCGGAAAATCTTCAGGATTTGTTGGGAGTGTTCGAGGAGTTGTATGAATATCCCGATTTCAATCTTGAAGATTATTTAAGCAAGTTGGAAATTCAATCGCTAATTAATACTCTTGCGGATGTTTTGGATTCGCCCAACGAGGAGGTTAGGAAATCCGCAATGAACTTAATGTTCAAGATTGATTTTAACAGTGCGACGTTGTTCCTCGACAAAATGTTGGAGGACGAAAATTTGTGGAACAAATTGTTTTTGTTCGACATTTTGGAACAGAATCAATTAACCGAAGAAGTAAGAGAGACGCTAAAGAAATTCATAGAGGAGAGCGACGACGAAATGATTAAAGAGAGAGCGCAAGACTTAATCGGTCAAAAATCAGTTAACTAAAAAAAATCGGAAAAGGTCATGTTTGTAGCTCAAAGTCAAAACACGAATTTGTTCAGTCAGAACCTGAAAATGTCCAACGTAGAATACGAAAATTGGCGAAAGTTCATCTACGAAGTAAGCGGGATTTATTTTCAGGACGGCAAAAAATATTTGCTTGAGAGCAGGCTGCAAAGGAGAGTTAAATTCCTGAAATTCGATTCTTTTGAGAAGTATTACAATTTCATTAAATTTAATCCGCGCGGCAGGAGCGAATTAAAATATTTATTAGACGCAATAACAATTAACGAAACATTTTTCTTCAGAAATCAACCTCAGTTAGACGCTCTGGCTTCGAAGATTTTGCCGGAGATGATTAAGGAAAAGCGCAAGAGCGGACAGAGGAGGATTAAAATTTGGAGCGCCGCAAGTTCTTCGGGGGAGGAAGCGTATTCCGTTGCAATGATGATTCACGAGCTAATTAAACCCTCTAACAGAGATTTTACTTTCGAGATTGTGGGAACGGATATTAATTCGCAGGTAATTGAAACGGCGAGGCGGGGAATTTACCGGGATTATGCTGTAAGGAACACTCCGAAATATTTCTTGAAAAAATATTTCAAGCAAACCCCCGCGGGATACGAATTGGACCCTGTAATCAAGCAATATGCAACGTTCAAATTGTTGAACCTTTACGACAACGCCGCAATGCGAATGATGAGGGGATTCGACGTAATATTTTGCGCCAATGTTTTAATTTATTTCGACACTCAATCGAAAATGCGCGTGGTTAATCATCTTTACAACGCACTTAACCGCGGCGGATATTTATTTGTGGGGTATTCGGAAACTTTGCACGGAATTTCGAAAGCTTTCAAAATAGTAAGTTTTTCAAAAACAGTTGGTTACAAAAAGGAGTAAGCGCCAAAATGAAAAAGGTAATATTAATAGCTGACGACTCTCCAACGATAAGGAAATTTATTACAATCTCGTTGAAGATGAACGGGTTCGACATTTTATCCGCATCCGACGGCATGGAAGCCCTGGAGTTGTTGCCAAAGAAAAAGATTGATTTGGTAATAACGGATTTGAACATGCCGAACGTCGACGGATTCGAGTTAATCAAAACAATCCGTGAGAACAGTGAGTATAAGGAAGTTCCGATAATAATCCTTAGCTCGTTGGACAGGAAGGAAGACATCCAACGCGGATTGAGTTACGGAGCGGATTCTTATCTGATTAAACCGTTCAATCAAAAAGTGGTTTTGTATGAAATATCAAAGTACATAAATTAAAGGGGAAGTAAAAATGGCAATGAAATTCTTAGTTGTTGACGACTCGGCTACAATGAGGAGAATTGTAGGTAACTCCCTGAGGAATTTGGGTTACCAGAATTTTGTTGAAGCTGGAGACGGCAAAGACGCGCTTGAAAAATTAGCCGCCGACGGCGAGATAAATTTTATTATTACGGATTGGAACATGCCCGTAATGAGTGGGCTGGAGCTTACGAAAGCAGTAAGAAGCAATCCTAAGTTCGAGCATCTTCCGATTCTGATGGTAACAACGCGCGGCGTTAAGGAAGATATTATTCAAGCTTTGCAAGCCAAGGTAAACAATTACATCATTAAACCTTTCACGCCGCAGATATTAAAAGAAAAAATAGACCAGGTTCTTGCAACCGTTTAAATAGAGGTAGTTATGAAAAATCCAAGAAACATGACGGAATTATTTTCAAAGCTGAACGACCTGAAATCGATTTTTGTTTACGGGCAAAAAATTATTCCCGTAATACAAAGTTTAATTGATTTCATGAAGGACACCGTGCCGCTTCTGGAAAATATTAATAAATCCATCGACGAGAGCACGAAGAAAATACCAACGGCTAAAGACCAGTTGCACAATGTTTCCAGCGCTACGGAGATGGCTACAACCGAAATTCTGGACCGAGTGGACGAAATTTACGAGGATTTAAATGCTTCCCAGCAAATAATAAACGAGATTAGCGAGAAATACTCGGCTAAAAAAGACGCTTACGAAAAATTAAAAGAGCATCTGAAAGGCGACAAAAAAGCCTTTGAGCTTTTGAACGAATTGATGAAAAACGGAATTTCCGAGCAATTGGAAACTTTAACGACTAAAATTAACGACATTCAGGACAAAACTTACCACATCACCCTTTCCCTTCAAGTGCAGGATATTACAAGTCAGCAACTGGAAGCCGTGCATCATTTAATTGAATCGGTTCAGTACAGATTGTCTTCCTTAATCACGGATTTGGAGGACACGGAATTTAACGAGCTGGAGAAGTCCTACAAATCGAAGGAAATAACCTTTGACGCGGACGCCAGCTACGAGCACGAAAAGGAAAATCAAAAAGTAGCCGACAATTTGTTTGGCGGCAAGCAAGTAGAGAATGCTTCGCAGAGTGAAATTGACAAATTATTTTCGGGGGCGAAATGAGCGACAGTAATTTAATGGAAATATTAAACGATCCCGAAATGAAGGAAATCGTAGAGAGTTTCATTGAGGAATCGAAAGAAATTTTGGAAAATTTGAACTCGGATTTGGTGGAGCTGGAATCCAGCCCCGAGGACGAGGAATTATTGAATAAAATTTTCCGTAGTTTCCACACGCTGAAAGGGACTTCGGGTTTTCTCAGCTTAAACAAAACCACGCTTGTAACGCACCGCTGCGAGGACATCTTAAACAAGCTGAGGAAAGGACAGGCGAAGTTAACGTCCGAGTTAATGGACGTAATTTTGGAAGCTTACGACGTGATTACTCTTTTATTGAGTTCAATAGAATTAAACAAGAGCGAAGACGTTGAGATTGACGCAATTGTTGCAAAGCTGGAGAATACTATTAAGCAATTGGAAAGCGGCGGGACAGCGGCGGTAGCAGAAGAAAAGCCCAAAAAGGAAAAGAAGAAATCCGCAAAAAGCAGAAAGGCAAAAGCCAAGAAAGAAGAGGTGGTTCAAGAAGAAGCTAAAGTAGAAGAGGAGAAACC
>JALWSN010000195.1 GCA_027080245.1 Ignavibacteriales bacterium
ACGTTTAATCTTCCGGGTAACGGCTTTCCAATTGATTCGAATGTTTTCCTGCCCATTAAAATCGGAAAACCCATTGTGGTTTTTTTGAAATGTTGGAAATCTTCTTTTGAATGCCACGGAATTGTTCCGTTCTTTCCAATTACATTGTTTTCCGAGACTGCGGCAATTAGTCCGATTTTCAATTTAATCCTTTCCTTCAAATAAAAAAAATCATTTAATCAAAACGCAAAATTAACAATCGAATCGAGCGTTTGGTTCCTTAATTACACGGCTACTTCAAATTTAATTCGTTCGTGATGTTTGTAGCCAATTAGTTCGAAATCTTCGAACTTCAGTTCGTCCAGGGGCTTGTCGGCAATTTTTAATTTCGGCAGTGGGTAAGGTTTGCGTTTAATTTGTTCCTTCAATCCTTTCAGATGGTCGAATTTTTCCGTGGGCGAGCCTTCGTCGGCTACGTAAATGTGCGCGTCGATTATTGTGTGGGCAAAGTAGCCTGGCTTTAGTCCCGTTTGCCGTGCAATTACCATCGTCAGCAAAGAGTAAGCCGCAAGGTTAAATGGAATTCCAAGGGCAATATCGCCCGAGCGCTGAGTTAAATGGCAATTAAGTTTACCTGCGTTTACGTTGAAAGCAAAAGTGTAATGGCAGGGCGGCAGTTTGCTTACTGCGGCGTTTGCCGGATGCCAAGCGGAAATTACAATTCTACGGGAATTGGGGTTGTTTTTAATTTCGTTAATCGCCCAGCCAATTTGGTCGAATGTAAGCGAGCCGTTAGCCTCGCGCCGGACGAACGGATGAGATTCGTCGGCGAAAACTTCTCCGTCTAAAATTGCTCCCTTTTCAGGAATCGGGAAACGCCGCCAAAATCTGCCGTAAGCCGTTTGAAGCCGTCCTTGCTCGTCCGCCCAGGCGTTCCAGATTTTTGTTTTATCTCTTAAATTCCTGATGTGCTCCTCGCCGCTTAAGTACCACAGAACTTCGTAAAGCATCGATTTCCAAATCATTTTCTTTGTGGTTAACAAAGGGTAGCCTTTGGATAAATCCACTTTGTAAAACGCCCCGAAATACGAGAGCGTGTCTACCCCCGTGCGGGACTTTTTACGCACTCCTTCGTTCATTACTAATTTCACTAAGTCCAGATATTCTTTCATTTTTCTCTTTAGTTCAGTTGATTTTTAGAAGTCCAAATTTAATCATCTTTTGGGATTTAGTAAAGGCAAACAGGGGGGAATTAAAACCAATGTTGTCAACTTAAGAGCCTTTTCTCATTAACCCATTTCTTCAGCAATGGGTTTACAAAGCAAAAGAAATGAAATTCAACCAGTTTGCTGGTTTCTTTAGATATATAACTCATCATAAACCATTTAACTGGTTACAACAATTTTGGTTACCATTTTTACCCACCGATGAATCAGTGGGTTAATGAAAATGATTGTTTTCTTAAGTTGAAAGCATTACCCTTGCAATGGGAGGAGGGCTTTTAGATTTGACCAAGCACATTAAAGTTCACCATTTCCTCATTTATAATTCATCATTCATAATTAGCATTCGTGCATTCGTGGCTAATTTACGTTTTAACAATCCAACAAAGAACCTCGAACCAATAACCAAGCACTACGAACCAAGAACTAAAAATAATTCAACTTAATCCCAGAACCCTTAATCCGCGCCCAATTATAAGATTCATAAATTCAACAAG
>JALWSN010000196.1 GCA_027080245.1 Ignavibacteriales bacterium
ATTATACGATTTGCAAAATAGAGCTTTTATTTTTAATATTATTTTTCGATTTTATTTTTTAACTCTAAATATTTTAGGTTTATTTACTAAATTCATTCAATCCTTTAAACAAAATGACCGACATAAAAAAGCACAATATTCAATTTTTAAGTTTAATTGTTGTTGTGCTTTTAATTTTTATTTATTTGTTCGAATCCTGGTACCGCAAAGTTGAAAACGCAGCTATTAAAGCTCATCAAAACACTCAGCTCGAAATTGCGCGAACGCTTCAGCTGGGTTTGCGCGAATATATTTCCAAATTAGCCGACGAGTTAGGCAGGATTCATCACGAGTTAACTGAAAACAACTCTATATCCGAAGCGTTACGTTACCTCGATAAAGAAAATCTACAAAGTTCCGGACTCGAAAACATCTATCTGAAGCGCTCAAATCATGTGGTTCCTTTGCTTAAAAACTCAAACCAACAATTAAAATTACCTAAATTCTCTGATACGCTTAGAATCCAATTTCTGAATCTTGGCTTAAATAAAAAAATTCAAGGCGTTGAATATTTAATTGTACAAAGATTTTTTTCTCCCGGAGGCAAAGAGGAATATTTAATTGCCCGAATAGATATTAACAAATTAATTGGCGCTTTTTTGAAATTTCTCGATTTGTCCAAGGAAGATTACGTCTGGATTCTGGACGGCAAAGGCTATTTGATTTACCATCCCGTTCATCCCCAAATGATTATGAGAAACATTTTTGAATACAAATTTCGCTGTTCCAAATGTCACAGCTCTTTTGCAATGCACAAAAACATGCTTCTTAAAAGCAAAGGTTTTGGCGAATACCGCGTTAGCTTTGAGGCAAAAAAAATAATGGCTTTCCGAAGCTTGAAAATAGCCAATTTGAAATGGGTAATTTCCATTTCCACTTTGTTCCCTAAAATCCTTAAAGATATTAAAAGCCAATCGAATTTCCTTTTAGTTACGTCGATAATTGTTTTCGGAGTTTTGATTTTTTTGTTTACTGCTTTGTATTGGTCGAACTTAAAGAGAGCCAAAACCGAAGAACAAAGAAAATTGCTTGCGAGGGAAAATGAGCTTTTGGACAAACTCTCGCACGTTTCACGGCTTGCTTCCATTGGCGAAATGGTAGATTCGGTGGCTCACGAAGTAAATACCCCGCTTGGTATAATAGCGGCTCAAGCCGATGCCATGATAATGGACAAAAGTCTTAAAATAAATTGCAGCGAAGAGTTGGGAATAATTAAAAATCAAGTAAACAGAATTTCTACTTTTACGCGTAGTTTGCTCTCATATTCCAAAAGGCTCCCTTTTCGCCCGGAACGGCACAACATTATTAGAATTTTTGAAGAATGCCTTGGCTTATTAGCCCACAGAATCAGAAAAAATAAAATTTCGCTAGAAAAAAAATTCAATGAAAACATACAAAGCGTTTTAGTGGACAAGTTACAAATCGAGCAGGTTTTTCTCAACACACTGAACAACGCAATCGAAGCGGCTGGAGCGCTTGGCAAAATTATCGTAGAAATACGCCTTTGCCCGCCAAATGAAATTAAAACAGGCAAAAGCGTTTTAATACAAATTAAAAACAATGGCAGGTTAATACCTCCGGAAAATCTTTCTTTAGTTTTCGAGCCTTTCTTTTCTACAAAATCGAAAGATAAAGGCTCCGGGTTGGGGCTTTACA
>JALWSN010000197.1 GCA_027080245.1 Ignavibacteriales bacterium
AGGTTCTGTTGGCTTTTTTGTAACTCGATTTGAAAATGTACGGAATTTCCAGTTCGTCCGTAATGCGTTTAATTGCTTCGGCTGTTCGTAAAGTAACGTCCCTGCTTTCCACAACGCAAGGTCCGGTAATCAAAACAAAAGGCAAATTGTTCGCCGCTTCAATATTTTTAATTTTAACCGTTTTCATCGTCGTCAAATAAAGTTGGTAAATCGCCGGTTTTTTTTGGCTTTTTATTGAATCGAATGTAAGCGAGTTTGGTGGCTTCCCTGCCGCGCGGCGTTCTTTGAATGAATCCTTGCTGAATCAGGAAAGGCTCGTAAACTTCCTCAATTGTGCCGGGGTCTTCGTTTACCGCCACGGAAAGGGTGTTTAACCCAACGGGTCCGCCGCCGAATTTTTCAATTATTGTAAAAATAATTTCTTTGTCCATTTCGTCCAGTCCGAACTTGTCGACGTCCAGCGCTTCCAACGCTTTGCGCGCAATTTCAATCGTGATTGTGTTTGAGTCCTCGAAGTGTGCAAAATCTCTCGTTCGCTTAAGAAGCCTGTTGGCAATCCTCGGTGTTCCGCGGCTTCTTTTGGCAAGCTCCATTGCGGCGTCTTCGTCGATATTAACTCCAAGAATTTCCGCCGAGCGTTTAATAATACGATTGATTTGTTCGGCTTCGTAATAGTCGAATCTGAATTTAATGCCAAACCTGTCCCGCAACGGCGCGGTCAATAATCCTGCGCGGGTAGTCGCGCCTACCAATGTGTATTTTGGCAATTTTATTTGAACCGTTCTTGCGCTCGGTCCGGAATCAATCATTATGTCCAGTTTGAAATCTTCCATTGCGGAATAAAGATACTCCTCCACTACGGGACTCAACCGGTGAATTTCGTCGATGAACAAAACGGATTTTTCCTCCAGATTGGTTAGAATTCCCGCTAAATCCGCCGGCTTTTCCAGCACCGGTCCGGAGGTAACTTTAATCCTAACTCCCATTTCGTTAGCGATGATGTGCGCAAGCGTGGTTTTGCCCAAGCCGGGCGGACCCGTAAGCAGCACGTGGTCAAGGCTTTCGCCGCGCTTGCGAGCAGCCCCAATGAAAACCCGCAGATTGTCGGTAATTTTTCTCTGCCCGACAAAATGTTTGAATTCCTTTGGTCTTAACGTCCGCTCGATTTCTTTGTCCTTACCGTCCGGGAAAGGATTTGTTGTTGAAGATTTTCTCATGTCGTCGTTTTTAAAATAGCTAATTTTCTTCTTCGGTTAATTTTGTATTTCTCAAATGTTTTAACAAATCCGATTACAAATATAAACATTAAAATTACTGAAAAAATTGCTTCTAAAAAAGTAAGTTTTTCCCCGATTAAAAAATTCAATCCTTTGCTCCACGGACTACCGTAAAGCACAATCAAATGCAAAACGTAAATAAAAAGTGTGTTGCGCCCAAGTAAAAGCAAAAGCGGAGGCAGAGATTTAAATTTCATCACCAGCGCGGCTACAATTCCGTTAAGGATTAAAACGCCTCCTAACCTCAACGTAAAGAGTCTAATTGGCTCAAAATCAGAGAGCGTAAACGGGAAAATTTTCGCTTCCGAAAAAAAGACAAACAAAAAAATCAATCCGCTTCCAATTAAAAATAGCGAAGCGCCGAATTTCCAATTAAGATGAAGCTTGCGGTTGTAGGCAAGCGTTCTGCCCAGAAT
>JALWSN010000198.1 GCA_027080245.1 Ignavibacteriales bacterium
ACGTAAGATTCCAACAGCTCCCGGATAATTTTGCTCAGGTTTTTCCCTTCTGTTTTTGCGAGTCGGGAAGCTTTGTTTTTTAAGTTCGGATCAATTCTTACAATTATTTGATTTCCCATTTTTTACGACTTGTTAATATTGTTATTACAATAATAAAAAATTCTAAATTAAAATGAAAGCAATGCCCTGAGAAAAATTTATTGATTTATTATTGCGTGCAAAATCGGCAAAAGTTTAAAATTGGTGGCAGAAAACAGAAGAAATAAGAAACTGTATTGGTTCACCGTGAAATGGAATTTACAGCAAAATCACTAAGAGAAAAAACAGATAAATTAACAAAAGAATTCTCCAGTCTTTTATTCTGGCTGCTTCAATTTTTTGAGTTCTTTTTTTAAGTCTTTTGTCAACTTTACCAAGTAAAAAATCTTCAGGAGTCGAATAAAACAAAGAACTATGCAACCGAACACTCCAACCATCCAATCATCCAAAAGAGAATGTCGGGGGAGGAGTGGTTTGAAAAAGTCTTAAGGAATAAGTCTTAAGTAGTAAGTTAGAGTTTTTTTTGAACGTCCGGCAAGTGGGGGAATTTCGCAGATTGTTTTTCGCCCCGCCGGTTGCGCGTCGAAAAACCAATCTGCGCTACAAAAATAATCCGGTGAAAAAGTGAAGTCAAATAAGGGGAATTTTAAAATCATTAAAACAAAAATATTGAAAAATTATGTTATTTATTGTAATTTACATTGTACGAAATAAAATACTAAAAAAGGTATTAAAATGAGAACAATTAATCTTGAAAACGATATTCAACCTCTTTCCGAATTTAGGGCAAATACGGCTAAATACGTTAAACAAATCAAAAAGACAAAAAGGCCTTTAATATTAACTCAGCATGGTAAAAGCGCTGCGGTGCTTTTAGATGTTTCCGCTTACCAAGCACTACTTGAGCAAATTGAATTGCTACAAGAAATTCGGATTGGGGAAAAGCAAATAGAGGGAGGTGATTATTTTACGCACAAGGATGTTAAAAAAAGGATTCAAGAAAAAATTTCTAAAAAATGAAAATTATTTGGACTGTACAAGCAGTTGAAAAATTGGAAGAATTTGTCGACTTTATTGCGTCAGACAATCCAAAAGCCGCTTCAAGATGGGCAAAAAAAATTCTGAACTTAGTTGAAAAACTTGAGAAATTTCCAACGCTTGGAAGGAAAGTTCCTGAAATAAACAGGTATGAAATAAGAGAATTGATAGAGGGAGAATATCGAATTATTTATCGCTTGGAGACGAATTTGATTTCTATTTTAACAATTTACCATTCAAAGCAAATATTAAAAAAGCAAGAAATATTGAGAGAGAAAAAATCTTAGAAAAAAATGGAGCGTAAATATCAGATTACAAGTCAAAACTAATTAATGCAAGTTCTCGATTCAAACATTAAATCAAATAAAAATCTACGGAAATTTTTTTTAAACGCTAGAAGGGGCAAAGCAGAGTTGTTGGATGGGACTCCAGGAATAAATCTCAATTAGTAAGTTTGGGGTGTGTTTGAACGTATGGCGCGTGGAAAGTCTTTCGCAGATTGTTTTTCGCCCCTCAGCTTGCGGGGCGCAAAACCAATCCGCGTTACAAATATTTCCGAACAATTTCGCATTCTCAATTTCAACGAAAAACCAAGAACAACAAACTAAAAACTA
>JALWSN010000199.1 GCA_027080245.1 Ignavibacteriales bacterium
TCTCCAACCCGCCAATTCTTTCGAAAATTTCCTTCACTTGTTTTTCTTTGTATTCAATTTGTTTGGAGTATTTCAAATCCTGTTGTTTGCAGCCGCCGCAAACGCCGAAATACTTGCACTTTGCTTCCGTTCGGTCAGCCGAAGCCCTCAAAATATTGACCGGTTTAGCGATTGCAAAATTCTTTTTTTTCTTGATTATTCTTGCTTCAACAAAATCGCCCGGATAAGCGCCGTTAACAAACACAACAAAATTTTGCTGGCTTTCTTCGCTCGGAACTTTTGCTATTCCTTTTCCCTCGAAAGCGTAATCTTGAATTTCCAATTTGACAACGTCATTCTTTCTCATTTCCTCTCCTTTTCAACTTTAACTCTAATCCGGCAAAGCCAATGTATTTGTCGCCGCCAAGTTTTAAATACGCGTTTGATTCGTGTTTCATCCTATTCAAAATCTTTTTGTGGTAGCTTCTTTCCTGTTTGCTGAGCGAGCCGATTGATTCGCTTAATTGTTGTAACGTCGCTCTGTAATATTCCTTTAAAGTGTAAGAAAGATTGAGCAAATTCAGAACCTCCCAACCGGAGTTCTCGTAATAGTTTTTGATTTCATCAATTAGTAAAGGATTTAAATCCGCCGCGTCAAACAAATCCTTAACGAACCTTGGAACGGGGGATTTAAGAGTGACAACTTCCCCAACCAACGCCGTTCCTTCGGGTCTTAAAATTCTTTCGAATTCCTTAAGAATGAATTTCCTTCGGCTGTTTGAAATAGAAGCTTGCGCAAAGATAAAATCGACCTCGCCCTTGGAATAATCCATATTGGCGAAGTCCATTAGTTTGCAAATAATCGTGGGTTCGTTTTGCAGGCGTAACTTGGAACTAATTAATTGTTCGTAATCTTCAAGGATTACCTCAACTTTAGTTTGCGATTTTTTTGCTAATTTCTTTGCGGCTTCTTCTGCCCCCGCGCCTACAACAATCGTCTTTTTCCCCTTTAGTTCAAAGCTTTTAAGCGCGTATTTTAATAGGTCGTCCAATCCAGGAAGTAAAATTTTCATTTTTAATTCTCTTTAATTCTTAATTGCCGAACACAAATTTAACAAATTAAAAATTGATTTTAATTTTTAACAAAATAGTTCTATTTTTGAATTGTTCAAAATTTGTACTATTCAAAAAATGGAGTAAATCATGGACGTAAAAAAAGCCAAAAAATTGCAGTCAAAATTGGAAGGGATTCTGCAAAAATATTTTTCAATTCAAAACAACTTTTTGAAAGAAAACCGCGACGTTGAAACAATTGTTGAAATGCGTTTGATTTCCTACGTGGGCAACAGCGGTAGATGCAGAATGAAAGAAATATCCGAGTACCTTGCCGTGCCAAAAAACAACTTAACTAACATTGTAAACAAATTGGTAAAGAGGAAACTGTTAAAAAGATTCAGGACGGAAGACGACAGGCGCGCGGTTTTTGTAGAATTAACTGCAAAGGGTTCAAAGCTTTTTGAAAAAGAGGAAGAGGCTCTGTTAAAATTAAGCGAAGAATTATTGACGGCAATTAACAAATCCGAGCAAAATTCACTATTGTCTATTTTAAATAAAATGGAGCTACTGTAATTCGGAAGAAGAGGAAAAATATTCAAAGATTAATGTTGAAAACAAAATGGTTGTAACAAAATTACATCTGTCCAAATTAAAT
>JALWSN010000200.1 GCA_027080245.1 Ignavibacteriales bacterium
GCCCAAAGGACCCAGCGAAACCATAAAATTTTTCGCGGCAATTCCAGCCGCCCTGAATGCCGTTCCCAAGCCTGTAATTGCGGGAATCTCGGCGGTGGCGGCGACGCCGGTAGACGCAAGAGAGGGACCTAATCGAATTAATTCCGTAATTGTTTTCCCAATCCCCGTAACCCGCAACATCACAAAAGCGGCGGTAAGCATTCCCAAGGCTCCGGCGCCGCCGCTAATAAATCCAGGCATTGCGTTTAAAGTATTTGCTAAACCAATTAAATGGTCAATTAATGGGTTTAACCCTCCCAGAACCGCCTCTCCACTTTTTAGCCTTAGCATATCAAGATTATCTGCTAAAGTAGAAATTCTCCCTGCTGCGGTCTCGCTCTGTTTCTCAAGCATTTTATAGAACCGGCCACCCTCGTTCGTAACGCTTTCAAAAGCATCTCGCACCTGCTCAAAACTAATTGCGCCTCGCGACATTTCCTCTTTTAATTGCGCCATTGATTTTCCGGTTTTCGCTGAGATTTCCATTAACGGATTAAAGCCGGCGTTTACCATTTGTAAAAGGTCTTGCCCCATTAGCTTACCTTGACTCATAACTTGAGCGAAGACAAGCGTCAAAGCGTCTAATTTTTGAGCGTTCCCTCCAGAAACATCGCCCAGCATTTTTAAAGTTGGAATAATTTCCTTTGCGCTCATTCCGAAATTAAGCAATAATTTGGCGTTTTCCCTCAATGAAGGGAATTTAAAAGGTGTTTTCGCGCTAAAATTCCTTAAATCATTAAGTAATTTTTTTGCTTCTTCCGCATTTCCAATCATAGTCTCAAAAGCGATGCGCGCTTGCTCGTCGTCCATCGCAAGTTTTATTTGCTTAACAAAAATTCCTATAAGCATTGTGGCTGATTCCCGCAAGCCTTGAATTGAATTCCTCGCTATATGCAAGGATTCGTTAAGGCTATCGGCAAAATTGCGACTTTGAATTTCCGATTTTTTGAAAGATTCGGTTAACTTCCGAATATCTTTATCCGTCACTTCAAGCGTTGCCTCGGCTTGCTTGCCATCTATCGTTAATTTTAATTTTATTTCGTTTACGCTTGACATTCTTTGTAAAATTTATTATTAATTAAATATGAAAACATTATTTTTAATAGCGGTAGCGATCATAGCTTATTTAATTTCAAGGCTCTTTCCTCATCCTTCCCCTCTTGATTATTGGAAAAGGAAAAAACTTACTAAGGATTAAATTCTTTTTGCAATTTAATTCCCATTGTTACGCTTAAAGCTATATCTCTCATCCATTCGCAAGAACATTTGTTTTTATTAATATAATCAAATGTTTCAAAATTCCCGCCTACCGCTACAAACCTGTAAAATCTTTCCCTTTCTTGACCGCCGAGATAATCTCCGGCATTGAAGTTAGAATTTTCTTCGCCTGCTCTATTTCGAAAGCAAGGGTTTCGTTGTTGTATTCTAATTGCCTCAAATAAGCATTCTTTTTGTATCTTAAAAAAAAAGCGTAAATCATTAATATTAAATCGTAATCCTGTTTGCGTAAATCAATCTGATGAAGCTCGGGGTTAAACGGGCGGCCTTTCTTATCTATAAGCAGCATCCCTAAATCTCTTTCCACATCGGATAAGTTGATTTCAATCTCATTATCTCCTTCAGGAAATCTTTCCCTTAAATATTCGTCAATTTCAAAATTAAAAGGGGCGGTTAAAAATCTTATCGCCCTGCCATTTTTATTCTTGAATACAAATTCTTTTTGCTTATGTATCATATGACTTTCCTCCGTATCTGCCATCCTTTAAATATTTTCCCTCGGCATAATATCGCCGTTTGAATCAAGCTCGTAAAGGTCGTCGAAATCAACCTGTTCTTTAGGCATTAAATTACCATCAATGTCAATATCAAACAAACCGTTCCGGAGCGAAGTATAACCTATAAATTCAATAGTCCCGTTAACTTCTTTGGCTTTAATATATTCTCCGTCCTGGAAATCGCTTAGTTTTACCGGTATGTATTTTTCCGGATCCACTGGCGTTTGGTCGTAAGGCGTCCGCGCGTCAAATTTAATATTGAGATTGCCTCTTATTAAAACAGTTTCTTCCGCCTGCGAGTCAATTAAGGTTACGTCATACACAAGAACATTATAAATTATGTTTTGCGTATCTTCCGTTGCAATTTGGGCCGTTATTGTGGTTTTATTTGCGGATGAGTCGTATTGCGAAGCGCATAATATATCAATTATCCTGTCTCCGGTGAGGGAATAATCTCTCTTAGCCGTAAAAAAAATATTGCCGTCGCCGAGTTGCCCGTCAATTTCCCAGCTAAGCGTTGTTTTTTCTCCGCGAATTATCGACTTAGTAATGAACATTCTTTCTCCTAAATTATATTCGCAACGTCAATATTTGCCGGGGTTTCCGTCGATTTGAAGATGCTGTAAAATTCGTCCGCGTCAAGGTATCTGTCGAAGGATACTTTTATTTTGCTCGGCTTGCCGTTCATGTCAAGCTCAATATCGAGCTTAAGCATCACCGAAGGGATTTCAATATCGCCGCCCACGCCTGTAAATTTCAATGTGTCGCTGCCTCTGCTCCGCGCTTCGTCGGCAAGCGAGGCAAGCATGACGTTGTCCGAAGCCATAACGTTAAATTCGGCGCTAAGCTCAACGCCGCCAATAACCGTCCTGCCGTAGGAATCTTTCCCAAGTTCGAGATGCTTAGCTTTTAGCTTGACCTCGTTAACTAACCCAAAATCTAATGGATTATTAACGCCGAACGTTACCTTTTGGAACCTGAGCTTAAAATTAGTTATGTTCTGTGCCATTTTTGCCTCTTATGCTAAGGTGAATCCAAATTCTTTTTTGAGCGGGCTCCCGTTCGGAGCCACAATTTCCATTTTAAGCGTAATTGGGATTACTTGTAGAGTCCCAAGTTTAACGTCCTCGGTAATTTCCAAAGTATCGGCTTTAAAAACAATCACTTTGGACGTAGTGGGGATTATTACCGTAGCGTCGCTTAAATCCGCCGCGCCTTCCGGAATAATAATTTCCTTTGGAGCGAGGACGATTGATTTAATCTGTCCGTCTAAATCTGCAAGCTGCGCTGCGGTTAAATCGGACGCTATTTTCATCTCAATTGTAAGCTTTCGACTGTAGATTACATTAACGCCCGTGGAACTTCTCCCAACTTGGTCCGGTTCAATTTTATATGCGGAATCGGAGGTTAAAGTCCCGATTGTTTTAATGTCGGCTAAATTCGCAGTCCCAATTGTGTCGCCGGCGCCCGGGTCATTGTTTTCAAAAAAATCGGGCGGCATGTAAAGCACATTATAATTTTTGAATGAGAAAGACATATTAAATCTCCTTTTTTATTCTTTAATTTTTATTTTCTATTTTTTCTTTCGTTCTTCCAAAGGCATATACGCCAGCCACGCCTCCCCATGCAAGCCAAAATTCGCTTGGCAAATTAATGACCGGGATATGCATCCCATTAAAATAGCTCATCCAGGGCAATAGGACGTTATTAATCAACAGAATTAAGAGTCCCGCATAAAGAACGGTGGGTCTGGCGCGCTTAGTGTATTTGTCGTCCTGCTTTAATTCGGCTACCATTATTTCTTTTTTGCTTTCAGCCACTTCCGTTTCATAGTCGAGCAATTTTGCTTTGTACGCGTTCTCAATCTCCTGAAGTTTATTTTTTAATTGCAATTTTTCTTGGTCGGAAGTAGTAAGATTGTCAATAAGTTCCGCAACCGGTTTTATAATATCGCTTGCGAAATCAAGAAGCCCCATTATCCACCTCCACCCGCTTGAACCAACCAATGTATTTTTCATAAACGGGGTTTTTAATCATAAGTTCAAGATAAAAAGCTCCTTGGAAAATGTTCAAAACATTAAAAACCGTTTGTTTATCATGCCTTTTAATGCATTTTGCAAACGCTTCTTTCGTCTTTTTGCCTAAAACGCCGTCCACTCTTATATCGGGATAATATTTCTGATTATTATTAAGAATATTTGCCGTATTCTGCATGAAACGAACCGCGCGCTTAATCCCGCAGTTAACCGCCTCTTCGAACAATTCCAAGGCGATAATATCCGGATAATTGTCAAGCTCAAGAACATCCCAAAATTTATCCTTATAAAAACTTTTTACGGCTGCGTTCAACTCTTTATTGGATTTTAGACTTTCGGGGAATTTTTTTTCATTCTTTAATTGGTCGATAATCCCCCAACCTTCCCAATCCGGATGATAATTCCTGGCTATGCCTTCGTATGTCTCCCCTCCTTTATCGTCTTTATCGAATACGTAACCGGCTTCCAATTTTTTTATTTTATTAAAAGCCTTTTCGAATTTATTCATTTCATGCTCCATTTATCTTTATAAATATCCAGAATAGTAGAGTTTAGTTCGTCTATCTTTTTTTCAATCCTCGCCATTTTATCGTTTAGGGATTTAATCCTTTCGTTCAGCACTTCCATTCTTTGTAATCTTTCTCTATTCTGAATTGTAGTCTCGTGGTTTTGCCTTGCTATTTTGCCAATTTCGTTCATTCTTTCGTTTTTAGCTCCCATTACATAAATAAAGCCGGCTAACTGAAGCGCCACCAATAAAATTAAATGCCAAATTTTCACTTTGTCAGCTAATTTATCCATATCATCCTCGCCCGGAATATTAGAAGGGCGGGGCGAACCCGCCCTATTTTAACGGAGGCCGCATTATCCAAGACGAATTCCTTCCAACCTTGCGATAGCTTTATCGTTAAGCAGAACGGAATCCAAGTCGAAATCAACCGAGTAAGTGTAATGAACCCCAACCAAGCCAAGATCCTTTACTTCTACGCCTACATTGGTTGCAAAGCTTAAGTCTTCTTTTTCCCCGCTCCGGAAAGCGTAAACAGAAGTGCAATCCGTGCTCGTTCCTACTGTTTCGGTAAAGGGTAATATTTTATTGCCGCTTTTGTCAAATCCGGATGTCAGGATTGGAATGCCATTGTAAAAAGCAACTTGCTGGCCAAATTCATTTAATTGGAAACTAACTTGGTCGCGCGCGATTGTAGTTAGGCGGCTTAATAAAGTTCCGTCCATACAAATAGCTTGAGCGCCCCCATCTACGGATTGGATTAAGGCGTCTATAAGCTCCAAAAATTGCTGTTGAGATGTTTTTGCTGTGGTTGAATTGCCAAGTTGCACCGCAAGCCCATTTGTAGCGGCGGTGATTTTTTGAGAAGAGGGGACCATCTTTTTCAATCCGTCAAATTGCGCAGGACTTGCGGAGCTATCGCCATTAAAAAAGTAATTTTGGAATTGCTTGCCAAGTGAATATGCAAAAGAAAGCAAATCCGAAGCTCTCACACTCGCTATATCGCTGCCGCGACGCTCATGCGCCCTGTCGGTTTGAACTTTATCTCCAAAGATTTTAAGGGTGGGATTGGCAAATTGGGGGTCGACCTGATTGTCGGCGTAATCGTTATTTACGCTACGGAATTTACCTCCACTTGCATTCGAAACTTTCCTCGTATAATCCGCATTGCCCACCATCCTATAAAATTCAACCTCACGAAGCACGTTAGATTTTTCTAACATTGCATTTACAACGGTTTTGGTAATTACATCCCCGCTAAATTCGGTTATTTTCATTTTAATACCTCGCTTTATTAATGAAAAGTTTAATTATAATTTTCCATTTGTTCGGCAATTGCTTCTCTAAGCGCCTTTCTGTCCGGCTTGCCAGGCTTCATATTTGCATTCTCATTTCCATTATTGTCAACTTTATCCCCTTTATCCCCGGCTTTGGGCGGCTGCAGTTGGCCCGCGGCTTTCTCCGCCGCTTCAAAATCTTTTTCGTATAGCTTTTGCCAAATTTCTTTGTCCGCTTCGGTTATTTTTTTCTCATCTAAAAGTTTTTTTACGGCATTCGCCACTTTCTCTTTATTCTCTTTTTCAATTCTTTCTTGCTCGGCTTTTATAGCGGCTTCCCTCTGAGCTTTTTCTTCCGCCAAAGCGTCTTTTAAACTCTTTACGTTTGCCGCGAGCGCTTTGTTTTGTTCGATAAGTTTTTCAACTATCGCTTTTGTAGCGTCGTCTAATTTATCCGGAATGTCCACTTTAGTCTCCCCGCCTAATAGTTCTTTAATTTCCTCTTCGTCTATCTTGGTCGCTACGTCGTTCTTGTTTTCTTCGTTTATCAACCCAAGCTTTTCTAAAAGTTTTAAAAATTTCTCTTTCATTTCTTTTCCTTTGTCATTTTCATTATTCCAACGTTTCAAATCTATAAAACCCAAGGCTTTTATTTCCGCTATATCCGTATATAACAATATTTTACGGGGATTATTTAATACTTTTGTCAAAAAGGATTTTTTATAATATAATGTTCACCTATAACGAAATAGAGCATCTACTGAGCAAGCCGGCAAGAACGGCGCTTGCCGATAGCGAAAAATTCGCGCAAATTTCAGCCAGCGCGGAGGATATTATGACAAACATTACAGGCTATGATGAAACGGAGCTTGCTTCGTATGGGTGGGCTAAACCTGCGTTTGTTTTTCTTTTGGAATATTTTGTCTATAATAGGATTGAAAATATTACCCAGGAATTTCAAGCCAAAGCAAATAAAAATTATTCCATTGCAATGGACATATTAAAAAGCAATAAAAAATCTCTTGCCGCAAGTAAATTAGGGAACATAGAAGGTTTGTATGAATCTGAGTTTTAGAGACACCGCCCAGAAAGTTTTGCAATATATTAAGGCAAAATTTCCGGAAGCTAATCCGGAGTTTGGGCGCTTTGGCAGCCTGCCCGAAGAAACGCCGGCAATTTTAGTTTATGCCGAACCGCATTCCGAGAGTAATGATTCCATGGGTGCTAAAAATATCCGATTAATGAAATTTACGATATTTGCATTAATTGGCGGGAACTCCGCCACCGAAGAATCTGTTTTCCAGTCAATCGAGCTTTTGGAGAAGGTGGAAGACGCTTTAATGGAATTATCCAGAC
>JALWSN010000201.1 GCA_027080245.1 Ignavibacteriales bacterium
TAACCGATTGAGCGTAGATTTTGTTTCTCCTAAAAGTAAAGTCGTTTGTTAAATCAAATCCCCCAAAGTCAATTAAATTACGAAGTTTAAAGTTCGGCGCGAACTCTTTCAAATTTAATTTGTTCAAAAAGAAAACCCCGTCGGAAAAATTGAAGAGAAAGTTAATAAATTCGCCGTGAGAATAATCTGCCGAAACGCTCGCAAGCAAATATTTGCTTTCCCTTAAATTAGAGGGCGTTGCGCTGCCGTACAAATAAAATTTATTGCGCAAAGCGTTTACATTCAAGCGAAGGGCAAGAGCCGGAAGAATTTTGGATTTTTTACTTACAAAAAAAGTCAAATTGCTTACAAGCCCGGAAGCATTGTAATTAGCGTACTTCACGTAATCCCTCACGTTAATACCCCACAATTTCATGTAAAACAAAGAATGCGCTGAATTTAATCCAAACTTTAAGCTTCCTTTGGGCAAAGTAAAATAACCGCTTTCAAGATTAAGAATTCCGAGAGCGTAATTTTTAGGCTTCTTATTTTTCTCTTTCAAAATTTCGGGGAAATTAAAATTAACCAACGACAAATCATCGGAGGAATAAGCCGGCAGGAAAAACTCTTTGGATAAAGCGCTAATTAAGCGTGGCCGCTTTTTTCTCATAATTGGCAGTTTTACGGATTCCGAACCTCTAATTACAAAATCGGGTAATTCAACCGATTCACTTTGTTGGTTCTGAGCCAATAAAATCAGGGGGAAAAGCAATATTACGATTAAGAAATCCTTTGTTTTCATAGCCTTCTTAGTTGTTTTAATTTTTGTTTAGCCTGTTTGCCAAAATCATCTTTATTATGCCGTCTTAAAACGGCACGGTACATTTCTCGAGCGTTCTTTTTGTTTTTCAACTTTGCGTAACAATCCCCCAAAGTCAAAAGGGATTTTGTGTACCATTCATCGTACATCGAAAAAACCGACCTTACCCTGACCAGCGCCGGAATGGCGTTGTAATAATCCCCCTGTAAATAAAGGGTTAAACCGTAGTAATACTCTCCGGCCGCGCCAATGTCGTCCGTTCGATTTTCGCCAACGTCTTTAAAATAAATTTTTGCTTTTTCGTATTGTTTTGAATTCAATAAAATTTTACCGGCTTCCACCTTGGCTTTTTCCGCAAAGATATTACCGGCGTAATAGGTAATAATATTGTTGAATTCCTTAAAGGCTTCGTCGGTTCTGTTTAATTTAACAAGAGTTTTCCCCCTGAGGAACATCACCTCTTCAATTCCCTTAACGCCTTTCAATAACGAAATGTATTTGTCGTAAAGCGAAAGCGCCTGTTCTAATTGGCTTTGGTTATCGTAAAGCTCCCCTAAGTCAATTATTGCAGGAATAATCACATCCGACTTGGGATACTTGCTTAAAATAATTTTGTAATTGTAAATGGCGTCTTCAATCTGCCCAAGGTTTTGCGACGATTTAGCAATCCAGTAATATGCTTTAGGCACAAAGGGACTGTTAGGATAGGTTGCAATAAACTCCTTGTAACCGCTTCGAGCTTTTTCGTAATCGCCAATGCTAAAATAAATTTCGCCTTTCTTAAAATAAATTTCATCGCTGAACTTCGACTCGGGATTTGCAATCACGTAATTGTCAATGAATTCCACGGCGGCTTCGGGCATGTTCTTTGCAATGTAGCAATATTGAATTCCATTAACGGCATCGAAGACGTAACTGCTTTTGGGGAAATCTTCCATTACGCTTTTGTAAAAAGAAATTGCTTCATCGTACTTGCCAAGGTTGTAATAGGAATCTCCTATTGAATAGTAAGCCGCGGGCACAAGATTGCTTTTTTTGTATTTTTGTGGAATCAGTAAATATTCCTTGATTGCTTGTTCGAAATTACCGTTTTGGAAATATATCCAGCCTACGAAGTACTGAGACGAAGGTGCGTACTTCGAGCGAGGGAAAAGAATTTGCAGATTTTTAAATTCTTTAATAGCCCTGATTTTATTGCCCGATCTGTACAACGATTGCGCAAAGTGGTAATATTCAAAGGGAGAAAAGACGTGGTAACCCTTCTCCTTCAATATTCTAAAATAAACTTTTGCCGAAAGGTCGAAGTTTTTCATTCCAAAGTAACTATCGGCAAGGCGGAAAAGAGCGTCGGTGTAATTGCCATAACCTTTAAATTGCCTCGTATATTCTTTGAAGAAATAAGCCGAGTTAGGGTAATCTTTCAAATTGTAATAGGCGTATGCCCTGCCGTAAAGGGCTTGCCTGCCAATTAAAGTTTTGGTGGGCGCAATTTTGTCGTAGTATTTTTTTGCCTGTTTAAAATTTCCCAAGGCAAAATAGGATTCGGCAAGGTAGAAGTTTACTTTATCTGTTTCAAACTCCTTGTTCAATTTTTTCAACTCGCTCAAAGCTTTAATGGAAGCGTTAAAATCGTTAGTGTAATAATCTGCGGTACCCAACCCCAGTAAAGCTCTAAAGTTCAATTTGCTTATTTCGTAATTAAGGTTAACCGCTTGTTCAAAATAAGCCTTAGCGTTTCTGTATTTTTTAAGATGGAGGTAAATTTCGCCCAATAAATTCAAGGCTCTTTCTTTAGTTGCAACGTCGGTAGTTTCAATGGCGCTTTTAAGTTTTTCGATTGCAAGTTTGTAATTCTTATTCTTGTAATAAATTATTCCTATGTTAAATTTTACAGCGTAAGCGTACTTATTTTTAGGGTACATTCTTAAAAACAAATCGTAGAGGTCGACGGCTTCTTTAATTTTATTTTGATAGCGTTTACATTCGGCACTCCAGTACAATGCTTTTATTCTAATTGAATCTTCAGGCGAATCCATAAGGCGCTTGAATATTTTAAAAGCGTTATCGTATTTCCCAGTTTGAAAATCCACCCATGCCAGAGCGTATTTAATTTCATCGGCAGTGTAATTGCTATTTTTGTCATTAAGCAAAGCGCTAAACAAACCTTGCGCTTTTTTAAATTGCTTTAATCTGAAATAAGAATTAGCTAAAACGGCTTTTGCTTCGATAACCAACTTTGACGGTAGCTTTTCGATTAAGGGATCGCTCAGCTCAAGTATTGCGTTGTTGTAATCTTCCAGTTTAAAATAAGAAATCCCGATTCTCATTTGGGCAAAGGGAGCTAAATCGCTATTGTGGTAATAAGCCAGAAGTTCGTCGTAATATTCAACGGCTTTTTCAAGATTGTCTTTCTTTGCGTAAAGATTTCCCAATGCAAAAAGTGTTTCAGCTGCAAGCTTAGCGTCGGTTTCCCTTTTTGTTAACGCTTGCAAAAGGAATTCTTCGGCAGCAATTAAATTATTTTCCTTAACGAAGGACTCGCCAATCCAATAATTTGCCTTGCCCCAATTATTATTGTTGGGAAACTCTTTTAACAGTTGAATGAATTTTTCTCTGGATTTTTTATATTCATTCGAATAGAAATAAATTTTACCAAGATTAAAAAGCGCTTCGCTGCGGAAATTCGAGAAAGGAAATCTTTTCAAGAACTTTTCGAATTCATTAACCGCGCCGTTTGATTGCCCCAATAAATTAAGGCTTTCGGCGTCATAATATTCCGCGGCGGCTAATATTTCAACGTTTTGGGAGGCATGCGATTTTAATTTTAAAAACTCTTGATGAGCAAGTAAATATTTCCCGGCGTTGTAATAGCTCATTGCCCTTGTAAAATAAGGGGAAACGCCTTGCGCTTTAATTCCGCCAACCAAAAGGAAAAATAAAATAATCGTTCGCATAACTCAAAAATAAAGACTAAAAAAAGCAATAACAATAATAGCGGAGAATAAACTTGCGAAGAAATTAACCGCGTCGTTATTTAAAAATTTCACTCCTTTAAAATAATTAGTTTTTCTACTGCAGTGCAATTTTCGTTCGGTTACCTTACCGCAAGTTCGGCAAACGTATTGAAGTTGAAATATCGAGCCAAGAAAGCTATCGAAAAAGCAGCCTAAAAAACCCGCCAAGGAAACGGCTATCAATTCCGGGAGGGCGATCCACCGTAACGCCGAAAAGCCAATAATAATAGCGCCCGCAAAGCCTCCTATTGTTCCCGGCACGGAAATACCGCCCGATTGCCCGCTTTCAACTCGAACAAATTTAACAATGTTAACCGTTTTTTTATTAAACAAAGTTCCTATTTCCGTAGCCCAGGTATCCGCCGAGGCCGAAGCAAAAGAAGCTACGTAAGCAAGGTAAAACAATTTGCTCGGGTAGAAAACGTTAAGTAAAATAAGAACGACGCCAATGCCGCCATTAGCCATTACCTGCCAAGCGTCTCGGGCGCTCCCTTTTGCAAAGTCCAAATCTGCTTCCGGATTGAATCGTTTACGCAATTTTGAAAGCAAGCTTGCGGGAAAGAAAAAAAACAAAAGGGGAACACTCCACTTCAATCCTCCAATTCCAAAAATTAATACGGCAAGAAGAAAGGCAGCAATAGCTCCGGATTTTTTAAGTAAACTAAATCTAAAAGAAGGGTAAACTATTACTATTCCCAGGATAATCGCTCCCCAAAAATTCAAAATCAATCTTGTAGAAGGATCTTTGAAGAACAAATAAAACAGGATTGAAAAGGCAAGCGGGGCGGTCGCTTTTTCGCTTAAGCCTTGGGTAATCCGATTAACAGAGGCTATTATTACCGCCGTAATAAAAGCAAACGCAATTGAGTATCCGTTAAAAAGAGATGGAGTGTTGGAAATTTCGTAAATCATTCTTGTTTCTGGAAGCGCCAGAATTAAAGTAATAAATACCGAGAAAAACTTTGCCGCTAGATTTACAAAATCCGATCCTTTCCAATTATCTACAACAAAGGAATTTTTCTCAATAAGTATTGCAAGCAACAATTCAATAAATTCAGTTAAAAAGAGGACAAAAAAAGAATAATAAACAAACCTTAACTTACTCTTAAACAAAAACAATAATGCCGCTAATCCAATTAGTAAGTAAAAAAAATTTTTCCAATGAAATATTTCTCCGGGAATTTTTTCCTTTAAATAAAATGTCGCAAAAGTAAGTCCTAACAAAAAAGCCATTTCCACTACAATTGTCAGTGGAAACGGGAATAACTTTAACGGCGCGGCGATAAAAAAATAAAGAGTTAGGGACACCCCTTTGTTTTTTACATGCGTTCGAATTGCCCTATCGTTAAAGGGCGTCAGCGCCCATACCGCAAGAAAAGCCAATATAAAAAGGGCAACAATTATTATTAGTATTTCAACCATTTATTTCTTCCATGTTCAACAAATCTTGAGAAAAATTTTTTAGGCGCTTATTCAAAAAATAAGGTTCTCAAAAACCGGGGAAACTCCAACCCATTGCATCCGGCGCTCACAAATAAATTAGCCAAACATCGATTGCTTTCAAACGGTTATTGTTCGAGCAATAATAAAAAGGAATTCTCACGTTTTCAAGTTTTTCAGACTTCTTTAAGTTCTTTTACAACAAACAATGAAGTTAAAGTATTTATTGTTTTTTAGTTCTGTTTCAAAAAATTTTTGGAGAGTTCGAAATAATATTTCTAACTTTATTTTTTGATTAGAAAAATATTTACAAATTAATTTTGGAGCGAAAAATGAAAAGAGTGATTTTAATCCTCGCCGTTATTATTGGCTTTTCGACAACTGGCTATTCTCAACTAAAAGTATATCGGGATAATTTAGCGCATACATTTTCAATTGTTGCAAGGGATCCGGTAACGGGCGAAATGGGAGTGGCGGTTCAATCCCATTGGTTTTCCGTTGGTTCGCTTGTAAGCTGGGGCGAAGCCGGCGTTGGCGTTGTAGCCACGCAATCGTTCATTAATGCCTCGTTTGGAATACGGGGACTTAACTTACTAAAAAAAGGTTTTACTCCTCAACAAGCCCTCGATTCTTTAATCGCTTCCGACCCGGGAAGAGATGTAAGACAAGTAGCAATACTCGATAGGTTTGGTAACACTGCCGCTTGGACAGGAAAGAACTGCATTCAATACGCGGGACACATTAACGGGAAGAATTTTTCCGTTCAGGCAAATTTAATGAAAACAAGTAAAGTTTGGCCGGCAATGGCTAAAGCGTTCAAAAATAGCTCGGGACCGTTGGCGGAAAGATTAATTAAAGTTCTTGAGGCGGCTCAAAAAGCCGGGGGCGATATTCGCGGTAAGCAATCCGCTGCTTTGCTTATTGTAAAAGGAAAATCAACAGGCAAACCTTGGGAAGACCGAGAAATTGATTTGCGAGTTGCAGATAACCCAAATCCAATTAAGGAACTGAAGCGCCTGTTAAAAGTTTACAGAGCTTACCAACATATGAACAACGGAGACTTGGCAACGGAACAAGGCAAAATGGACAAGGCAATGGAGGAATATTCAACGGCGGAAAAAATGTTCCCCAACAATCTGGAAATGAAATACTGGCACGCCGTAATGCTTGCAAATATTGGACGAGTTAAAGACGCGCTTCCGTTATTCAAGATTGTATTTAAAAAGGACAGGGATTGGCTAACATTAACTCCGCGGTTAACAAAAAATGGATTGTTAAAAGTTACCCCAAAAGAATTAAATGAAATTCTTAACGCTGCAAATAATTAATAAAAATAATTCATTAAAAACATATTAGAAAGAGAAAAGCTATATTTAAAGTTTAAATTTAATTTTTTTTGAAGGAGAACATTTTGAAGCGCAAAATCAAATCAACAACAATATTAGGCTTAATACACAATGGCTCCGCCGCTATTGGCGGAGACGGACAGGTAACCCTCGGAAACACGATCATGAAAGGGAATTCGAACAAGATTCGCAAGCTTTACAATGGTAAAATACTTTGCGGTTTTGCTGGCTCCGCCGCCGACGCTTTTACCTTACTAAATAGATTCGAAGAAAAACTCGAGCAATATCACGGAAACGTTAGCCGTTCAGTAGTGGAACTTGCAAAGGACTGGCGAACCGATAAGTACCTGCGCAAATTGGAAGCGATGCTTGCGGTG
>JALWSN010000202.1 GCA_027080245.1 Ignavibacteriales bacterium
TATTTAAAGGTTCAAGCGTATTGTCCATTTCAAGATGTTTACAGTTAAAATTTTAGTTTAACATATTTCCAAAGGTATTGATTTTATTAACCATTTAGCGCCAGGACTTTAAATAGCAAACAATAGCAGGCTTTTAAAATAAATTTATTTTTACCTACCAAAAAGCTAAATTGAATCCAAGCTTCGGTTTAAACTTAAGAAAATTTTAAGTTTAAAAAGTTTTATTATTACAATTTAAACAAAACAATTATTGCGGTTAAAATGCTTAAAAACAAATCCTTTTTTTACGCCTCGCTTGCAGTCTTTTTTTGGTCGACGGTTGCAACTGCGTTTAAGTTAACTTTGCGGGGAATGTCCTTCGCTCAATTATTGTTTTACGCTTCTTTAACAAGTACCGTTATTTTGTTTTCGTTACTAATTCGTAAAAAAGTCAACCTGAAAAATTTATTGTTTGATAGGAAGCATTTAACGCAAAATCTAACGCTCGGTTTAATTAATCCCTTTCTCTATTATTTGGTATTGTTCAAGGCTTATTCTCTTTTGCCCGCTCAGGAGGCGCAGCCGCTGAACTACACATGGCCCATTGTGGTCTCGGTCTTTTCGGCGATTTTCCTTGAGGACAAATTAACAATTAAAATAATAATCGGCTTGCTGTTAGCGTTTACGGGAGTGTTGGTTATTTCAACAAGGGGCAATTTGCTTGCGCTAAAATTTCACAGTATTGAAGGCGTAGCGTTGGCAGTTGGCAGCTCGATTATTTGGGCAACTTACTGGACAATCGGATTAAAAGATGAACGCGATTCGATTCAAAAATTAGGTTCGGGATTTTTCTTCGGAACGATTTTTTCCGCGGTTTACCTGTTGTTATTTGGGAGTTTTTTAATTCGTAACACAACGGCTATTTTAGGCGCAGTTTACACCGGATTTTTTGAAATGGGAATTACTTTTATTTTGTGGATGAAGGGAATGGAATTAAGCTCCAACAAAGGTAAAACCGCAACGCTGGCTTACTTTTCCCCTTTCCTTTCAGTGCTTTTCATTGCATTCGTTCTTAAAGAAAAAATTTTGCTTTCTTCAATTGTTGGATTAGCATTAATTGTTGGAGGTGTTGCCATACAAAATCTAAAAATAGCTGAGTAATTTGTTTGCGTTTGATTTAATTTAAAAGTTTATTTTAAATAATTTTCACTAAGGAGACTTAATGAAATATTCTCGTAGAAAATTTATTAAAACATCCACTCTCGCAGCGGGCTCTTTGCTTTACGTTCCCGCCATGCGCAACTTTGCCGCGGCGGCAAAGGGCAACGCCGCGCCAATAGCCGTTTACACTTGGAATTACGGAACTAAAGTAGGCCGCATTGCGTTGGAAGTAATAAAAAAAGGGGGGGACGGCATCGACTCTATTGAAAAGGCAATAAATTCAGTGGAATCAGACCCCACTGTAAAATCGGTTGGACTGGGCGGATTGCCCGACGCAAGCGGCGAGGTTACTTTAGACGCTTCGATAATGGATTGGAACGGAAATGCCGGCGCCGTGGCGTATTTGAAATACATTGAAAATCCTATTTCGGTTGCGCGTCTTGTGAAGGAAAGAACTCCGCACGTACTTTTAGCCGGCGAAGGAGCTTTGAAATTTGCTCTCAGTAACGGATTCAAAAAAACAAATTTACTAACCGAAGAAAGCAAAAAAGCATGGGAACGCTGGAAGAAAAACCACGCAAAAAAAATTAACAATCACGACACTATTGGAATGCTTGTGTTGGACGCCAACAACAATTTAAGCGGTGGCGTTTCCACAAGCGGACTCTCTTACAAACTTCCCGGAAGAGTTGGGGACTCACCAATAATAGGTGCAGGACTATTTGTTGACAACGCCGTTGGTGCCGCTTGCTCGACGGGAATGGGGGAGCTGGCAATTAAAACTTCCGGGAGTTTCCTTGTAGTAGAAAAAATGAGAGAAGGCTATTCCCCCGAAGAGGCTTGCAAAATTGCGGTCGAAAGAACTACAAAATACGGGCGCAATCAACAAATTTGTTTCCTTGCGATGAATAGTAAAGGTAAAGTTGGCGCCTATGCATTGATACGTGGATTTAGTTACATGGTAGCTACGCAACAAGGAATTAAGCTGTTTGCAAGCAAACACTTATTTTAAGTAAACCATTGCTTTGGAAACATTCTGATTATTGAACGTGAGCTTGTAAAAGTAAATTCCGCTTGCCAACCCGCCGTACTTTTCCGGATTAAAAACGTATTCGTAAGTTCCTTTTTGTAAATAGTCGTCAACTAAAACCGCAACGCGTTCGCCTAAAAGATTAAAAACACTAAGCTGAACATTCCCACTTTTGTTTAAGGTAAATTTAATTCGGGTAACGGGATTAAACGGATTTGGGTAGTTCTGAAACAATTCAAAATCCGAAGGAGAGACCGCCTGCGCCACTTCGGAAATTTCTCCTCTGTAAATAATTCTAAATGCATCAGCCGCCACGGTGTCGGATGCGTTGTTGCCGACCGTTATTGTAATTGCGCCATCGCGCGTTAGCTTTGCTTCGCCAATAAAATTCCACTGTCCTCCGTTTGTTCTTTCCGTCTTTTGAATTAAATGGCTTTCGCCGTTGAACTCTATTTTAAAGCCTGTATTAAACGCAAAATTTTCAGAATGAGGCCACCAGGCGTAAACGTCGTAAAGTCCTTTTGATATTAAACCTGTAGAGTATTTTAATTTGGATTCCCCGTTACCAGGCGGCGCTACGTAATAATCGTTCCCGAAAAATTCAATTCCTGCTGTGTCGGTTTGCCACTGCCCTGAAATCCCGGCGTCGTCGTTGTCGAGGATAATTCGTTTGGGAGTAGAAAGCTTCAAAAACTCGCCGATGGAGTAAACCGTTCTTGCACCTATTTCGTAAAGGTTTTCGTTGGTCACCCAAATTCCCGTTGAGTAATGGTCGTAAGGGGTTTCGTAAGTAAGCGCCAAAACTTTTTCGCCGTAATTGTTCCAGAGCCACCCTTCGGGGAAATACGAATGCAAATTCGAATGGCTGTAATCATTGGGCGTGAAGTATTGGTTATCCGAAGTATTTAAATTGGCAAATTGGTTTTCAATTCTGTAAAACCTTGGAGAAGTCGACTGGGCGGAGTGAATCCAGAAAGTGCAATAGGATGAAGCTTGAGAGTGGAGGTTCAGAAAAACCGAAAAAACTTTTTGCTTGTTTAGTTCGGTCATTTTTTGTTTCAAATGAAGCACTTCGAGGGCGGTTTTGTCGTCGGGTTTGTCCCATTGTCTTTCAAGGTCTACGCCGCTAAAGTTTGTGCGCGATCTGCCGTAATAAACGCCGTCGGGATTGTCGAACGGAACAAGGTAAAAAACAATGTTCTTTCGGTAGAAGTCGATCACGTCGTCGTTCTTTAACAATTCGCGCACGATTCCGTCGAAGTGGAACGAACTGGGCGTTTCGCCGGGATGCGTTCTTGCGTGAATCCAGACGCGATATTTCCCGCTGTCCGGAACCGTAAAATCCGTAACGGTCAACAATTGCTGAGGCAATCCTTTGGGCGTAAAACCGATTGTGTCCAATTTAACGAACGAGCTTTTTGTCCATTCTTTCAAACGCTTTTGTAAATACGAAAACGTGTAAGGAATATAATACGCAACGTAGACGGTATCTTTGGTGAAATTTTTCTTAAAATAATTAACGTAAGGCGCCTCGCTTTCAGTGAAGCGTTCGTAATTTCGGTTGTCGTAAGAATACATTGCCCTGTTGACGTCGCTGTTGGAAATTTCGACGGCAATGGTTTTGTTCTTCACGCCCGACATCCTAAAGTAAAACCAACGTCCGCCGATATCTTCCCGCGTGGTAACTTTGTAATCAGTCGAGTCTATTTGCTGAACGCTTGCAAGATTGCCGCTTTCAAAGTTAGCGTCGAATTTAACTTGAGCTTTAGCTATCCGGGCTAAAAATAAGAAAGGGAAAAGGAAAATCCAATATTTCATAAACTATCCTTCATTTTGGAAGGATTAAAATAAGAAAAATAAGAACAATTTTTTTCGAAATTATTTCTGCTTGTAAAATAATTCCAAAAGTTATTGTGCAATTAATCACAATATTTTTAGAACAAATAATTTAAATTGCAACTCAAATTTAAGGGAGGATGCACATGTTAGAAGCTACCAAATCTAAACCCAAAACCGCCCAGGGCGGAGCGGTCGTTGAAAAAATAAACGCTTTTGTTTGGCGTCCCGTTAAATCGGGTCTTGCAGGCTTTGCAATTTTTTTCACAACCTTGTTAGTAGCCAAATATTTAGCTTACCTTTTAGGGGCTCAAACAATTTTTGAAGTTGACATTAACGACGTTTACCTGTGCTTAATAGGATTTGGTCTTTACTTTCTGATAAGAATACTCGAAAATTTTAAGGACAAGAAGTAACCTACTCCGATTTAAGCTTTTCCGCTCTATCCGCAATTTTTAATTTTTCAATCAATTCAAACAAATCCCCCTGCAAAATATTGCTCAGGTTGTAAAGGGTCAATCCGATTCTGTGGTCGGTAACTCTGTTTTGAGGAAAGTTGTAAGTTCTAATCTTTTCGCTTCTGTCGCCGCTTTTAACCATTGACTTGCGTTGCGCCGCTATTTTGTCCGTTTGCTCGCGCAGCTTCAAATCGTAAAGTCTTGCTTTTAACACTTTCATTGCTTTCTGTCTGTTCTTCAACTGCGAGCGTTCGTCTTGGCATTGCACAACAATGCCCGTGGGGATGTGCGTAATTCTAATAGCGGTCTCCACCTTGTTAACGTTTTGCCCTCCTGCGCCGCCGCTGCGGTAAACATCCACTCTAATATCGTTGGGGTCGACTTCCACTTCAACGTCTTCCACTTCCGGCAGAACCGCGACCGACGCCGCCGAAGTGTGAATTCTGCCGCTTGCTTCGGTAATTGGAACGCGTTGAACCCTGTGAACGCCGCTTTCGAATTTCAAGTCTCCGTAAACGTCTTTGCCGCTAATGGAAAGCACGGCCTCTTTAATTCCGCCCAACCCCGAAGATTCGTTCAAGTCAATCAACTCGTGTTTCCAGCCTTTTAGTTCGGCAAAGCGGGTGTACATTCTCAGCAAATCGGCGGCAAACAAAGCGGCTTCCTCGCCGCCGGTCCCTTGCCGTATTTCCATTATTACGTTTTTATTATCGTTGGGGTCTTTTGGAATTAACAGACTTTTTAATTTTTCGGTTAACTCTTCTTTTTGATTTTTCAAATCCTCCAGCTCGCTCTTTGCTAGTTCAACTATTTCTTTGTCTTTTTCGTTCTCGATTAAAAAATTATTGTCCTCAATGTCCTGAACCACTTTCTGATACTTGTCGAACGTTTGAACTATTTCTTCCAGCTCGCTCCTTTTTTTGCTTAATTTTATCAGTTCTTCCTGATTGGAAGCGATTGCGGGATCGCTTAACTGCGCATTTATTTCGTCGTATTTAGTTTTAATTTCTTTTAGTTTTTCGATAAATTCCATTTACACCTCGAATTGAAAATGCAAAAATAATAAAATTGCCTCTTAGTTTCTTTTAATAAAAAAGGGCGAACGAACCGTTATTTGAAGGCAAGCTTCCTTGTTAGTTTAAGAGCTTTTAACAAATCGTTAAAATCCAATAGATTTAGGTCTTTTCCGTCCTCCGCCGCGTTGGAATCAAATAACCACGGGGCTTTCAGAGCTTCTTGAATTTCTACGTCTGGAATTTTTCTTTCCCTCAGAAAGTGAAATAATTTCAATGTTCTAAACCCGTCGAACCAAAATATTTTTTGTTTTAGCAAGCGTTTTTCGTCCTTCACATTTTTTTCAACTTTTTCCAGCCAGAGCGTAAAGTTGTTGGTTTTCAAAAATTCTTTTAATTCGGGAGAAATCTCGTTCGCTCTTTTCAAATAGAGGTCGGCGGAAAGCGAGCTCGAGCGCAAGAAGAATTCGTTCCATTCTTTAAGAATTTCAAATGATTCTACCGCGTAAAACCGTTGGGTTCTTTTTGATTCTATGAACTTTTGCACCGTTTTGCCCGTGCCGAAAGGCACCCGCCAGGAAGGTCGCGCTGCCGGGAAAACAACGGCGGAAGCGACGAGTTCAACCGGCGTTGTCTTGGCAAGCTTTTCCAGAAAGTAAAAATCTTCGCCCGCCTTTTTTAAATTCATTCCTCCGTTTTTAACGTAAACATCGGGCGAGACTAAAATCGTGGAACCTACCGTGTGGAATGCGAATGGCGAACGGGCGTGCCTTAACCCCATTACGTAATAATGCAAGAAGAGTTCGTACTGAACAATTGCCGAATTGATCGCAGGGTTATTGGTTAAAAGATGCTCAAATTTAAAATAGCCGACTCTTCCTCCGCCGGTAAAAAATTTTCGAATTTCATCAAAGTAATTTGGGGAGACCAAACAATCCGAATCGAGCCATACAATACCACCGTTATTATTGGGCTTTAGCAACGTTAGCGCCGCGTCGCACCCTAATTTACGGGCTAATCCCACTCCGCCAGTTTTAACCGGCAGCTCGTTGCCTGCGGTAGAGGCGTCAATAAAATTCAAGTTAAGTCCGTTAAAATCCTTGCCGTTGGAATCAATAACTTGCGTTAAAAATTTAATGGTTTGTAAATTCTCTTCCTTAATTTCGTTAGCGTTCCTGGCGGTATTATTAATGACAATTAAAATTAAAAAATTTTCAAAAAGTTCCCTGTTATTTTTTGCAAGAGAATTAAGCAGTCTTTCCAGATTTTCTAGCTCGGCTATTGCGGGAATTACAATAACGTAATCGAACAATTTAGTCGAGTGTTTTGCTACGTTCCACCTGCCAATAAAAGAACGCTTTTTTAAAAACGCTTCAACATAATTACCCGCAGAAGAATTAAAATGGCTCATCTAGGAATTTCCTAATAATATCGGAGGCTTCGTCGAACATGGTTGGTTTTACCCAATGAATATGGGCGCCTTCGC
>JALWSN010000203.1 GCA_027080245.1 Ignavibacteriales bacterium
CGTGAGCGTTCAAGTCGGGCATTTTAAGCTCCGCAATTTCTTTCAATTGCTCACGAGTAACTTTGCCAACTTTGGTTTTATTGGGCTCGCCCGAACCTTTTTCGATGTTCAGAGCTTTTTTCAAAAGCACCGCAGCCGGCGGAGTTTTAGTAATAAACGTAAAGGATTTATCCTGATAGACGGTAATAACCACAGGAATAATCAACCCTGCCTTGTCGGCTGTTTTAGCGTTAAACTGTTTGCAAAATTCCATGATATTAACGCCGCGCTGACCTAAAGCGGGTCCAACCGGCGGAGAAGGGTTAGCCTGACCGGCGGGTATTTGCAGCTTAATGTAACCAGCAATTTTTTTAGCCATTTTTCTTCCTACCTTTTACTTTTCTAATTCTGCTTGAGCGAAATCAATTTCTACCGGGGTTTTACGCCCGAAAATAGAAACCATTACTTTCATTTTCATTCTTGCTTCGTTAACTTCTTCGATTAGTCCGGAGAAATTACTGAACGGACCGTCGATTATTTTCACAAAATCGCCCGCGTGAAAGATTGTTTCAGTCCGCTCGGTGTTTTCGTCCTGGGTCAAACGCCCGACAATTCTTTTAACCTCGTGCGGCTGCAAAGGCGTAGGCTTTTTGCCCGAGCCTAAAAATCCCATCACCGAAGGCGTGTTAACGATAAAATCTATTACCTTTTTGTCCAAATCCGCTTGAACGAGAATGTAGCCGGGGAAAAAGTTTTTGGTTTTGGAGCGTTTTTTGCCGTCTTTAACTTCAAAAACTTTTTCGGTAGGGACTAATATTTCGGCAATCTTCTGGCGAAGTTGCTCGTTGTCCCTCAGCTCGGATTCGATGAGCGCTTTTACTTTATTTTCGTGTCCGGAAAAGGTTCTAACCACATACCATTTGTAAGCCGAGTCTTCCAATTTAAAATAGTCCTTTTATTACTTGTGTAATAATCATGTCGATAACGTAAGTAAAAGCCGCAATCATTAAACAAACCACAATCACAACGTTTGTGGATTCCCTTAATTCGTCTTTAGTAGGCCAGGTGACCTTTCGCATTTCTTTATTTACGTCGGTAAAGAAGTTAATAATTTTTTCTTTCATAGCGACAACTCAAATATTTAACGAAGCACGTCAGGAGGGACTCGAACCCCCAACCTGCGGTTTTGGAGACCGCTGCTCTAGCCAATTGAGCTACTGACGTATTTATTATTTAGTTTCCTTAAAAACAACGTGCTTTCTTACCACCGGGTCGTATTTTTTGTATTCAACCCTCCCGGGGTGATTTCTTTTATTTTTAGTAGTGGTGTATCTATAACCAGTTCCGGCTGTGCTTTCCAGAATAATTTTAATTCTTGCGTTTTTACTTTTAGCCATTAAAAGCTCCAAATTTCATTTTAAAATTAAGTAGAGCTGACGACCGGGCTTGAACCGGTGACCTCATCCTTACCAAGGATGTGCTCTACCGACTGAGCTACGTCAGCAAAATCAAAAGCGAAAATTCCGCGCATTATTGTCCAATGGGCAAAAAAAATAATGCGTAAGCAAAAAACAAAAACCGTTTGAAAGGCTTTGCCTTGCAACCGTTTATTTAACTTTCGCTTTTCAATAATTCAAACAACTTTTAACTTCGAGCGGGAGACGGGACTTCCCGACCCTGTCGGGACGACCAACAGCTGG
>JALWSN010000204.1 GCA_027080245.1 Ignavibacteriales bacterium
TAGGTTAATTATTTTGTATCTTTATTTTAATGATTAAGCAAATTTAAGAATTAATTTAATGTTAATTTAATTTTCAATAATAATCGAGATAAAAATGGACCGGCGTAAATTTATTAAAGGCACGCTTTTAACTTCAGGCATTGTTGCGACAACGGGAATATTTCAAGCTTGTAAGAAGTATTCCGAAGTGGCGGCTAAGAGAACAGAATCTTTTATGCCAGATTTAGAGTTTGATTTAATTTCAAAACAAGGCAAAGTAAATTTATTTCGTAATATTGAAACCGAAGTTTACCACTACGAATTTAAGCTTGTAAAAGGCAATACAACGAGTGTTCAAGAAATCAAAGATTCATATTTAGGCCCGATAATAAGGGTAAGAAAAGGGCAGAAAATAAGGGTTAATTACAAAAATCAATTGAACGACGAATCAATTGTTCACTGGCATGGATTGCATCTTTCTGAAACAATGGATGGACATCCTCGTTACGCAATTGAAAAAAATCAAGAATATGTTTACGAATTTCAGGTGCTGAACAGAGCTGGAACATATTGGTTTCATCCTCATCCGCATGGAAAAACCGGTCCGCAAGTTTACGGTGGTTTGGCGGGGTTGTTTATTGTTTCCGACGACGAAGAGAAATCAATTAATCTTCCCAAGGGTAGATATGACGTTCCACTTGTAATTCAGGACAGAACGTTTAATTCCGACGGGCAGCTCGTTTATTTGCAGAATCCAATGGAAAAGATGATTGGTTTTCTGGGGAATCAAATTCTAATTAACGGAAAGCCGGACTTCAAACTGCAGGTCTCATCCGTAGCTTACAGGTTTAGGTTATTAAACGGTTCAAACTCGCGCATTTATAAAGTAGCTTTTTCGAACGGAATGCCGCTAACGGTAATTGGGACTGACGGCGGTTTATTAGAATCGCCAATAGTTAAGGATTATGTTGTTTTGGCGCCGGCAGAACGAATTGATTTGATTGTAGATTTTTCCGGAATGAAAATCGGCGATAAAGTTGAACTTGTAAGTTTACCTTTTCCGAATCCAAATATGAGCGGTGGAATGATGGGCGGAATGGGAAGTTTTTCGGGGTTGCCGAACGGAAGTCCTCTGAAATTGGCGGAATTCAGAATAAATAAAATAGAAAAGGTAAATTACCGCTTGCCGAAAAGGCTTTCTTCTATTCCGCCGTTAAACATTTCCGGCGCAATTAATGTGAATAATCCGCGAACATTTAGATTTGCAATGAGTAACATGAGCTGGACTATTAATGGGAGGACATTTGGAATGACCGAGGTAGCCTCCGACGAAAAGGTAAGGTTAAATACTACGGAAGTATGGGAATTTATCAATGGCGGCGGCAGAATGGGAATGATGGGTGGGATGATGCAAATGCCTCACCCCGTTCACATTCACCAGCTACAGTTTAGAATAATTGAAAGAAGCGTTGGTAATTCGGCCTTGTGGGAAAGCTTAAAAGATGGTTTTGTTGACAACGGTTGGAAAGATAGCTTTTTGTTGTTGCCAGGAATGAGAGTTAAAGTATTGTTGAGTTTTAAAGATTACTCCGGCTTGTTTTTATACCATTGTCATAATCTGGAGCATGAAGATATGGGAATGATGCGAAATTATTTTATTTCATCCTGATTTTAAATCTCGGAAAAGTTGTTCGCTTATTTATTCGGTTTGCAAGTAGCTACGTTGCATTTCCTTTTTTCGAGATTCATCCTGCATTGTAAAAAAACGCACGATAATTCTTAACACTAAAAGGTTTCTGAAAATTAAAGAGCGCAAAGGGGAAGAATTAATTATGAATGATGAATGTTGAATTATGAATGAAGGAAATAGTAAACAGGCAAAAAGGCTCAGAGGTTCAAAGGGAGACGATAACCGCTTAAGACCTGTTACTTAAGACTTAGTCCTTCTATTTCTCGCTTCCGGAAATGAATTTGGCTGATTTTGGTTCCATTATTTTTTATTATTGTTTTTTGAATTAAATTTTTCTTAAAGGATAAATGAGAACTTATTTAAGACTATTACAATTCGTAAAACCATATTGGCGTCACATTATTTTTTCGATTATCTTTACTATTTTTTACGCTCTTTTAAACGGCGCTTCAATTTACTTAACCATTCCTCTTTTAGATACCCTATTTCAGCAAAACAAAGGCGGTGCGGTAGTAAAGCAACAATCAGCTCAACACGGAACAGCAATTTTACCGCATTGGCTTACCGATTGGGTGAATTCCCTTGTTTTGGCTTTCAAGCACTTTGTTTTTTCCGGCGATGTAACGGAAGTGTTATTGAAAATTTGCGTTCTTATTTTGCTTACGTTTTTGGGAAAGAATATTTTCGGCTATTTGCAGGCGTATTTTTTAGCGTACGTAGAACAGGGAGTAATTAAGGACATCCGAAACAAAGTTTACGCCCATCTTCACAAACTGCCGATGAGTTTTTTTAAGAACGAAAAGACCGGTAATTTAATTTCCAGAATCACGAACGACGTTAATGTAATTCAACAAAGCGTTTCGGTAATATTTTTGAACATGGTTCGCGAACCCCTTACCATTATTGTGTTTCTGGGCATTGCAATTTCAATAAGTTTTAAATTAACAGTTTTTTCGATTGTAATTCTTCCTTTTTCGATTTCGATAATAGCTTACATTGGTAACATTCTGCGTAAGCAAAGTTTTCTTCTTCAACAAAAAATGGCGGACATTACAACGGTTCTGCACGAAACAATAACAGGCGTTAAGATTGTTAAAGCATTCGGAATGGAGGAATACGAAAACGCAAAGTTTCGCAAGGAGACGGATTCTTTTTTCAGACGAATTCTAAAAATGGTGCGGGTGCGGAACACTGCCAGCCCTACCACGGAATTTTTAAGCGTTCTTGTGGGGGTGGTTCTTATTTATTACGGCGGTCAGCTTGTTTTAAAAGAACATTCTTTACGGGCAAGCGAATTTCTTGGTTTCCTTTTTGCGATTTTTCAGTTAATGCCGCCAATTAAAGAATTAAGCAGTGTAAATAACAGAATTCAGGAATCGAGCGCGGCGGGCGATAGGATTTACCAGATTTTGGACATGGAGCCTTCGATTAAAAACGCACCCGACGCTATTGAGGTTAAGGAATTCCGGAATTCTATTGAATTTAAGAACGTCTCGTTCCATTACAGCGATTCCGAAGAATTGATTTTAAAAAACATTTCTTTCAAGGTGCGCAAAGGGGAAATAGTAGCCCTCGTAGGAAGCAGCGGCGCAGGCAAAACCACCCTCGTTGATTTGCTGCCCCGATTTTACGATCCCACCGAAGGCTCGATTTTATTAGACGGAATTGATATTAGGAACATAAAGATAGAATCTTTACGGAAATTAATAGGCATTGTAACGCAGGAAATTATTTTGTTTAACGAATCCATTAAGAACAATATTGCTTACGGACTTAAGGATTACCCCATTGAAAAAATAATTGAAGCCGCCAAAGCTGCAAACGCCCACGATTTTATTAAGGAATTGCCTAATGGTTACGATACAGTAATAGGGGAAAAGGGAATCAAACTTTCCGGCGGGCAGAGGCAGCGCATTTCGATTGCGCGAGCGCTGTTAAAAAATCCGCCAATAATGATTTTCGACGAAGCTACTTCTTCGCTGGACAACGAGTCCGAAGCTTTGGTTCAGGAAGCAATTGAAAGATTAATGACCGACCGCACTACTTTTGTTATTGCGCACAGATTAAGCACGATTAGAAATGCGGACAGAATTATTGTAATCGACAATGGCGTGATTGTTCAACAGGGCAGGCACAACGATTTAATGAAAAATAATGACGGCATTTACAAAAAACTTTACGATTTGCAATTCCGTCGCTTCGCTCTGGAATTAGAGGAATAAAATTGAACGGTGAATTAAAAATATCGTCGATTGTAATCGCCAAAAACGAAGAGCAAAATATTGCCCGTTGCATTGAAAGTCAATTGAATTGTGTTGACGAAATAATTGTTTTTGTGGACGAAACAACCACAGACAAGACCCTTGAGATTGCCAGGAATTTCGCGAAAGTAAAAGCCGAAACAGTGCGCTGGCGGGGCTTTGCGAAAACAAAACAAGCGGCGGTTAAAAAAGCTTGTTACGATTGGATTTTCTGGATTGACGCCGACGAAGCGGTTTCGGAAGAGCTTTGTAAAAGTTTGAATGAGTTTAAAAATAAAAAACCTGTTTTCGACGTTTACAAAATTCCCCGCAAGGCAAATTTTTTAGGCAAATGGATTAAACACGGCGGTTGGTATCCGGCTTACGTTGCACGTTTGTTTAACAAGAACAAAGTTTCTTTTAATCTGAACGAAGTTCACGAAGGGCTTGATTTTACGGGACGAACGGGCATTTTGAACGGGGATTTACTTCATTTTACCGACCCGAACATTTTTCACTATTTTGAGAAGTTTAACCGCTACACAACTCTTGCCGCGAACGAACTTGCGGAAAAAAAAGGCAAGAAAACTTCGGCTCTGGATATTTTTTTTAGGCCCTCTTTTTTGTTCTTCAAAATGTTTATTTTAAAGGCTGGAATTTTAGATGGTTTTCACGGCTTTATTCTGGCTGTGTTTTCGTCCTTTTACGTCTTTGTTAAATATTTGAAAGTCTGGGAAATTAATAATTCTAACCTTTCGGAGTAGTTTCCTCAATATTTGCGAGTTTAGTCTCCAATTGAAATTAAACGTTAGAGACTGAATTCCGGAAAAAGATTAAGAAAAATATTTTTCTATTAAGTCAAAAAAATAAAGTGTTCAATAAGTGTTTAAGTTTCAATAATGGATTAACAATTAAAGTTGAAATTCTAATGATTCTTGGTCTGATTCCAAACACAACGAAAGTTAAAACCGTCAGAGCGGTAGAAGAGTTTGCTCGTAAACTAAGAAAAGCTAAAATCGATTTTTTAATAGACGATTCAATTGCTTCCGTTGGGTTAAGAAAAAGTTTTCCTTTCAAAAACTCACTTACTTCCGTCGCCGCCATTTGCTCTCAGTCGGATATGATTGTAAGTTTCGGAGGGGACGGCACTTTGCTAAACACGGCTTACCTTGCGCGTAAAAGCAACGTGCCTATTTTAGGGGTTAACTTTGGCAAGCTGGGATTTTTAGCCGAGTTCGATTTTGCAAAAATCGACAAGTTAATCGAAGACATTAAAAACAACAATCTTATTGTTGAAGAGAGAATGACTTTGGAAGCTGTGTGTATTGGAGAAAGGCGCTCGAAACTTTTTGCAGTTAACGACATTATTATTGATCGCGGCAAATGGCCTAAAATGATGGACATGACCTTGAAAATTGACGGGGATTACGTTTCTACGTTTTCAGCCGACGGAGTAATCGCCGCTACGCCTACCGGTTCAACCGGCTACTCGCTTTCAACAGGCGGACCGATTGTAAGCCCCAAAGCCGGCGCAATTACCCTGAACCCTATTTCGCCTCACATGCTTACAATGCGACCGTTGATCCTTTCAAGCAGTCAAATTATTACGGTTGAAGTTAAGTCTCATTATTCTAAGGTGCAGGTTAACTGCGACGGTCAACGGGTTAACTATTACAAACCGCCTATCAAAGTAATAATTCAAAAAGGGGAGCGCCCCGTAAAATTAGTTCACTCAAAATCCAGAAATTATTTCGATATTTTACGAGAAAAACTTTTCTGGGGATTGGATTTAAGAAACAACAAGGAGGTTTAATGAAACACAAAGTAAAATTCAATGTAATTTTCTTAGCGTTATTATTTGTTTTCAGCGGTATTCGCGCGCAATCTTGCAAACTAACGATTGACAAGCACACAAGTCAACCAATGTTGCTGGGAAAAGCAAATTATTCCGATTTGCAAGATTCAAATTTTGCGTGGTGGTTCAACGCCAATTATCATTTGTACACAATAGATTCTTTAACGTTAAATAAAATTAAAAACAATATTCAAGATTACAAAATTGAAATTGTAATGGGTACCTGGTGCAGCGATAGCAGAAGGGAAGTGCCAAGGGTATTTAAAATATTAGACTATTTGAACTATCCGAAAAACAAAGTTAAGCTTATAATGGTTAACAGAAACATGAGAGGTCTGGACGACGAAACGAAAGGTCTTGGTATTAGCAGAGTTCCGACAATAATTTTTCTAAAGAACGGCAAGGAAGTCGGGCGCATTACCGAATCGCCAAAAACCACGCTCGAAAAGGACATGCTAAAAATATTAAGCAAAAAATAGTTCCGTTTAACGAAATTAAAACATTTGCCAATAGTAAATAATTTAGCCCGTCTAATATTTAGAATATAAATAATAAATAATTGGCAATCTTTCTTGCAGGTTGCCAATTATTTGTTTTTGTCCTTTTTAATTTTTATTGTGTAAAATTCGTCCTCGTCTTCGCCGTATTTTTCAATTACGTTTGTGTTTAACGAATGAAGCTTTTTTTCTTTTTCTTTTCCGCTTTCTTTAACGTTTGTTTTCTCAGCTGTTTTCCTTGAGGATTGCGTTGTAATTTTTTCCGTCGGGTTTAAAATTTCAATTCTGTCCTTTTGGGAAAACCTAACTTTATTGTGGGATGGAACAGTGGAAGGGGCGCTTTTGGGGCGGGGCTTCAATTTGGGTTTTACTCGCACTTTATCGCTGGCGTGAGTGTGAATTTTTTTCCGTTTATTCTTTTCGGCTTTTTGTTTTTCTAGCTTTTTCTTTTGTTCTTCTTTCGCTTTTTGTTTAGCCCTTTCTTTTTCTTTCTTTTCAATTTCTTTTTCGAAAGCAAATTTTTCTCCAGTAACCTTTCGGCGCACTTTAAAAGAAATGTAAGATATTATTATTACGATTACCGCAGCAATTCCGAAGTAAACAAGGCTTTCCCAAACAACGTCAATTAAGTTCATTTCTTTAATTATTTCTTTTCTAAAATCTATTTAATATATCGAAAAATTTTCTATTTTCAA
>JALWSN010000205.1 GCA_027080245.1 Ignavibacteriales bacterium
GTCTTCAACCAAATAGTAACCAACAAGGTAATTGTTCTTCTTGTGTTCCAGAAGTTTGTCGGACATTGCCACGCCGGGCGAAACAATCTCCACAACGTCCCGCTTAACAATGCCTTTGGCGAATTTGGGATTTTCCATTTGCTCGCAAACGGCAACCCTGAAACCGGCGCGAACCAATTTGGGAAGGTAAGTCTCCAAAGCGTGATGCGGAAATCCGGCAAGAGGCACGTCTCCGGCTTTTCCGTTCGAACGCTTGGTTAAGGTAATGCCAAGCGTTTCCGAGGCTAATTTTGCGTCCTCTTCGAAAGTTTCAAAGAAATCCCCCACCCTGAACAACAAAATAGTGTCCGGGTATTCCTTTTTGATTTTATGGTACTGAGCCATTAAAGGCGTTACTTCCGACATTCAACCTCAAAAAATTTTAAGCTTAAAAATATAATTGAATTGTTTGGCAATATCAATTTTTAAGAGCCGCAAAGCGTGAAAATTAAAGGGTTGGGGCAAAGCCGCCGGCAAGAATCAAACGAAAACCTTAAAAATCATGTAAGCGCCGACAACAAATAAGACAATGGCCAAGACCTTTTTTATTTTCTTGTCCGGCAATCCGATTGAAATTTTCGAACCGATTTGCGCGCCGATGATTACGGCTGCTCCCAGTTTAAGAGCCAAAAGCCAATCCAAAGGTTCGTTAAGCAGATGTCCGCCAAGCCCAACCGCGCCCGTAATTCCCACCATTAGAGAAGAAGTGGCGACGGCTATTTTAGCCGGCACTCCAAGCCAGAGCGTCATTACAGGGACTTTAAGGAATCCCCCGCTTACGCCAAGCAATCCCGCTAAAAATCCAATGGCTAAAGTTGCGGGAATGATTAAAGGAATTGAGACAACGTATTTTTCCCCGTTAAAATCACGACGCCAAAGTCCGAATCCGGTTCTCGCCTCATTTTGTGTGGCAGACTTATTGAAAGAATTTAGCAAAAAGAACGTGGCGAGAATCAGTAAAAACCCAAACAAAGCTTTCAAATGCTGTTCTTGGAATTGAGCCGAAACATAGCCGCCAAGGAAAGCTCCGACGTCGGTAAAAACTTCCATCACAAGCGCCAGCTGCCAATCCACAAGCTTTGCTTTGCGATAGCGGGTAAATGCCGAAGCGCCCGTTAACGTAATTAAAAACAAACTTACTGCGGCGGACTGGTGGAAAGAATACCCGAAGGCAAGCAGCAGCGGAACGTAAATAATTCCGCCGCCAAGCCCAACCATGCTAAAAAAAATGCTTACGACAAAAAATATTACAAATATTAACACAATTTCTCTTTTCTTTAGTTAATACTTTCGCCAATTAATTTAGCCGGCAGAATAAAACTTTTTTCGCAAGTCAAAAATACTTTTTTATTCTTACAGTTTCAGAAATTTGTAGCTAGCCGATGCCCGACTTTCATTATTCACGCAAGTTTTGCAATCTCAATTTACAAAAATCAAGCTTCAAAAAAGGAGAGTTCCTTTGAATTACGTTTGCGCAATAATTATATTTGCCTTGTTAAAAAAATAAGTTTTGCCCACGTAGCTCAGTTGGATAGAGCAGCAGTTTCCTAAACTGCGGGTCACAGGTTCGAGTCCTGTCGTGGGTACAAATTTTTCCCCGCTAATTTCGCTAATTAAAAGTTGACCCTTATTACGCTCT
>JALWSN010000206.1 GCA_027080245.1 Ignavibacteriales bacterium
CGAGCCGTGGCAGGGGCAGACTATTTTGCCGTCGCTTAGATTTACTTCGCAGCCAAGATGTGTGCATCTGGTCGAAAGGGCGATTATTTTGTCCCCTTTTTTGTTCAGAATTACGTCCTTAAACTTTTCGGCTCCCTCGCCTATTGATTTTAAAGGGATTCTTAGCTTCCTCGCCGCCAGCGTTTCCATTGTTTTGCGTGTTAATTCCCGCCAAACAACAATCGCAGGCGCGGCAAGCGCTAAAAGAACTCCCTTTAAAAATGCTCTTCTGTTTGTTCCCATTAAACGCCGGTTAAATAATAATTCAAATCATTCAGACTAAAATAAAATAATTATTTTATTTGATAAAGATTTAATAAATTTAAAAATAGAATTTGTTTGAAATCCCGTACGCTTCCTTAATTAAATTGTTTGAAGAAATGACGCTAAAGTTTTGAACGACGCCGGACGAACGGGAATTTAAACCACAAATTAAGCCCGGAGAATTTTAATTAATGAATGAAAGATTTAATTGCCTGTTTGTCAAATTCCCATGCAAAAAATTCCGCGCAAGCGAGGCATTACACTCGAGGGCGGTTGGCGAATGAAATTATTAAAATTCGTTCTGGTCTCCTTAATCATTTTTAGCGCTTTGGGGTTCGCTCAAACCAAAAAGAGCGAAGCGTTTCGTAAATCCCCTTTTGCGCGCAAGCCCCCTGTTTTCAAGCCGAAATACAAAAGCTACCCCCTTTTAGCGGGCTATTTACTTTTGAAGGAAGCCCGCGGCGGCGACCCTTTTGCCCAGCACGAACTGGCGCTTAGGTATTTAATGGGCAGGGGATTTCCAAAGGACACAGCCAAAGCCATTTACTGGCTTAAAAAAGCGGCGGACAAAAATTTAACCGTCGCGAATTTTAATTACGGAATAATGTTAATTAACGGCATCGGAGTTAAGTGGAACCCGTTCGAAGCGTTCAACCGCTTTGAAGTAGCCGCAAAGGCGGGAATGCCGCGCGCCGAGTATGTTTACGGAACGTTTTTCCTCGACAATTTGGTCGTCAACAGAAATTTAAACAAAGCTTACGACTGGCTTAAACTTGCTGCTGAGAACAAAGTTAAAAACGCGAAAAAATTATTAGAGCAATTGCGCCGAAGGGGAATTACCGGCTCGGGCGGAAACGTTCAAAAAGAAGTTAAAAATTCCACAAACGCTCCCTTTCTTTCGCCTGACAAAACCGAACTTGTCGGGGGGAACTGGGAGCTAAGTTTCATCCCTTTCGAGAAAGATTCCTCGGGCGAAATTCAAAAAAACGAGTTGTTGCAAATATTCAAAAAGAAGAAAAATCAATTGCTAAACAAATTAGGACTTGGCGCGGACTCGTCTCTGCGGCGGTTAGATGTCGATTCGCTCCTTGAAAAAGCAATTTCCTTTGGCTCGCCCAACGCTTTCAAGCTTCAGGCAAAGCGGTTCGAATACGGAATTGGAAAACCCAAAGACACCCTGAAAGCCGCATTTTACTACATCAGGGCGGTTAGGTTGGACGAAGAGGAAAACGCGGCGAACATTTTCAGACTGGTTCGAACGGAGCGATTTTTCCGCAAGCTCGAAAAGCTTGCTAAGAAAGGCGACCCGATGGCGCAATACGTTTGGGCGGAGCTCACCGCGCTGGATATGGACTTTCAGCTTACTAAAAAAC
>JALWSN010000207.1:0-924 GCA_027080245.1 Ignavibacteriales bacterium
CTTTAGAGACGAAGATATTCCGGAATTTTTAGGAGAAGCAACATTACAAAAAGCAACCTTACTGTATAATTGGTCTAAAAACGGAAGCCCACAGTATTACAAACCAGCAATCAATGCATTTCAAAATGCTTTAAAGGTTTTTAAACGAGACACACATCCTCAAAAATTTGCAGATGTTCATCATCATTTAGCTTTAATTTATTCCGAAATACAAGTTTCAGAAAAAGAAAAACCAATCTGGACTGCCTTTTGTGCATCTTCATTTAAAGAAGCATTAGCATTTTATAATAAAGAAGAATTTCCGTATCAATATGCAATGGTTTCGCATAATTATGCAACCGCATTAATGGGTTTTCCTGAAGCCAAATTGCATAACAACTTAAACAAAGCTTTTGATTTATTTGAAGAAGCTTTAAACATAAGAACGCCTGAAAAATATCCTTTCGAAAGAGCTTTAACCCTATTGAATCAACTAGAATTGTATTGGTTATTGCATAACGAAACCGAAAAAGATGAGCTAAAAAATTACGAAGAAATGATCACTAAAGCCAATGAAATAAAAACTTTGGTAGATGATAACAAGTTGCTGGAAAAAGCCAATCAACAATTAGAATCATTACACAAATTAAAATCTTTTATTGATTAATTATGCACGAAACATCTATTGTAAATAGCATTATGAAGACTCTAGAAATGGAGTTTGAAGAAGAAAAACTCAATAAAATGTCTGCCATTTATTTAAAAGTAGGAAAATTATCTAATATTGAGCCTCGATTATTACACAATGCATTCACCGCAAAACATTATTGTGGCACACGATTTCATAAAGTGAAATTGCATATAGAATCCACCGAAATAAAAATAAAATGCGAAAAATGCAATCATATTACACAAATTGAAAATTAACGATTTCTTTGCGAAAAA
>JALWSN010000207.1:934-1674 GCA_027080245.1 Ignavibacteriales bacterium
GCCTACAACCCAGTAAAAACTTAATACAAGGTGAAGAAATGTTAATCCATAAAGTAGAATTTGACGATTAAAACATAATGCTAAAACCAATATTAACATATACCAACTCATTATACGAGAAACTAAAATTACTTTGGGAAAGTAAAGGTAGTTTACGGTTAACAAGCACGATACTTGTTATTGTTTTTATTGTATGTTCCTTAATAAGTCTGTTGGTTATAAAAAACTATATGTATCTTGGTGTTTTTAACAACGCGTTTAAAAATCCGTTCTTTTCAATAGAAATTGTTTTTACCATTCTTTTAATTACTGAGTTATTCGGTCTTATTTTTATGTTGCCAAAATCGGTGGCAAAATCGGTTGGCAAACAATTTGAATTATTGTCGCTTATTTTTTTAAGAGATGGCTTTAAAGAATTTAGCCATATTACATCCGATTTTTCGCTACAATCTTTAAAAGAACCATTAATCAATATGGCGTTTTATGGATTTGGTGCCATCGCCATTTTTTCAATCTTAGGTTTTACTTACAGACTACAAAAACATATTAAATTAACCGAAACTGAAGACAGCCAAGAACAATTTATTCGGTTTAAAAAACTACTTGCATTATTTTTATTAATTGCTTTTGCTGTAGTAGGTTTTTTAGATATAAAAGCATTGATTACTACAGGGACTTATTTACATTCCTTTAAAACATTTTATACGGTTTTAATATTTAGCGATATTATTATTGTACTA
>JALWSN010000208.1 GCA_027080245.1 Ignavibacteriales bacterium
TTTGCCGTGCTTTCGGACTTTGCGATTTTCCATTACAAATGCACGGCTTTTTACAGCAAACGCCACGAGCGCGGCATTCGCTACGACGACACGCAGCTTGCAATCGATTGGCCCGTGGAAAATCCAATAGTTTCCGAGAAAGATTTAACATTAAAATTCTTTAAAGACATTAACAAAGATTTCACTTTTAATGGAGGCGAAAAATGAGATTAGCGGTAATTGGAACCGGTTACGTAGGGCTTGTTTCGGGAACGTGTTTTGCCGAAATGGGCAACAAAGTAATTTGCGTTGACAACGATCAAAAAAAATTGGAAAAATTAAGAAGGAAGGAAATTACCATTTACGAGCCAGGTCTAGAAGTTTTGTTTAGAAGGAACATTGAACAAAGCAGATTGAACTTTACGGACGATTTGAAAGCGGCCGTTCTGGATTCGGAAATTATCTTCCTTTGCTTGCCCACGCCGCAGGACGAGGACGGTTCGGCTGACTTAAAGCACGTCTTCAAAGTTGCAAACGACATCGGAGAAATCCTTGGCGAAAGCGAACACGAAATGAAAATAATCGTAAATAAAAGCACCGTTCCCGTTGGCACTGCGGCTAAAGTAAGAAACATCCTGAAGGAACACAAGGTTAAGAATTTTGAAGTGGTTTCCAATCCCGAATTTCTGCGGGAGGGCTTTGCTGTGGACGATTTCATGAAACCCGACCGAATAATTATCGGGGTGGAAAATCCCGAAGCGATGAAGAAAATGAAAAAGCTTTACGAGCCGTTTGTAAGGCAGGGCAATCCAATTCTAGAAATGGATCCGCCCAGCGCCGAGGTCACAAAATACGCTGCCAATTCTTACCTTGCAATGCGCATTACGTTCATGAACGAACTGGCTAATTTTTGCGAGGCGGCCGGAGCTAACGTAGATTTGGTGCGTAAAGGAATGGGGACGGACTCGCGAATCGGCAAGCGTTTTTTGTTCCCTGGTATCGGTTACGGCGGGTCATGTTTTCCCAAGGACGTTAAGGCTCTGGTTAACACCTCCTCGCAAGTGGGTTCGAAAATTTCCTTGCTTGAACTTGTGGATCAACTGAACGAAAAACAGAAGCACGTGCTTGTTAAAAAAATTGAGAACTATTTCGGCAAAAATCTTCGGGGTAAAAAGTTCGCCGTTTGGGGACTGGCGTTCAAACCAAATACCGACGACATGCGCGAAGCCCCTTCGGTGGTAATCATCAATGATTTGCTTGAGGACGGCGCAGAGATTGAAGCTTACGACCCCGAAGCCACTGAAAACGCCAAATATTATTTGGGCGACAGAATTGCTTACGGTTCCAACATGTACGACGTTCTTAAGGGAAAGGACGCGCTGTTGATTTTTACCGAGTGGAACGAGTTTAGAAATCCAAGCTTCAAAATCATTGAAGAGAATTTAAATGACAAGGTGATTTTCGATGGAAGGAATATTTACGACCCCGCTCAGATGAAAAATCTTGGCTTTACTTATTTCAGCATTGGAAGGCAACCGGTGAGGCAAGGTTCGGAAATGTGAGTTTTATTTGTGGATTCTAAACTGTTTTGGGTTTAGAAAGAAGAAATAAATTTTTGGATGGTTGCATGAATGCATGAATGGATGAACTTCGGTGTGGATTTGTTTAGTCTTAAGGAATAAGTCTTAAG
>JALWSN010000209.1 GCA_027080245.1 Ignavibacteriales bacterium
GAGAAGAGTTTGGGTTGGGGTGGGTTCATTACTTTGGAATGCGCTTATTAAAAAAATGAATTGCGATTCAATTTAATTTAATCAGATGTAACTTCAAGTAATTTTAAATTTTTGGAATTGTCTTTTAACGAAATATTCTCCCGGTAAAAAATATCCCGTTGTCCGTATTTAAAAACAAAGTAAATTTAAAATCCGGACTTGTTTTAGTTTTCAATAAAAAGTAAAGGAATTGAAATGAAAAATGGAAAAATAAATTTAATTGGCTTTTTAACAGCGTTTTTATTTTTCATTGCTTTTGCTCGGATAAATTCCCAATGGCGAAACGTTGGTCCGGGCGCCGGAAGCGATTTGCAATCGATTCTAATTCAACCGGACAATCCCGACGTTGTTTACATTGGGGGAGACATCGAAGGCATCATTAAAACAACCGACGGCGGCGCCTCGTGGCAAATGACTAACGGAAATCTTGCCAGCGAAAATTGGACGCCCGACGTTTACTGGACGAACCAATTTAGTTTCGATTTGTCCGACAAAACTTACCGCACAATATTTTACTGCTCGGCAATGGGATTGTTTAAATCTACCGACGGCGCAAAATCGTGGACTAAGCTTTTCCCCGAGGTAATTAACTCGGAAGACGACATTGTAAACGTATTTTCAGTGGCTCAAAATCCCGGCAATTTTAACGAACTGTTCATCGGAACGGAAGGCAGGGGTTTGTTCAAATCCACCAACGCAGGCAACAGCTGGCAAAAAATTACCGCCCCACTTTCGGACAGCGCCTCAATTTTCAAAGTCATTTTTCTGGACTCTTCCAAATTAGTCGTTGGTTCTTCGGAAGGGATTCTCTTCTCGGATGATTCGGGCAAAAACTGGCAAAAGCGTAATTCCGGCCTACCCAATCATTACGTCTGGAATCTCAAAAAAGCAAATTACAAAGGCGCTCCTTTCCTGTTCTGCACGCTTGCTTCGTTTGGAACTAACGGGAACAAACAATCTTTCAGTGGCGGAATTTTTACAAGCTCGGATTTAGGTTTAAATTGGACGGACATTACTTCGAACCTGCCTAAAATGCAAAGCGACGGATTGTTTTATTTTTACTGGAAATTTTCCGTCAATCCGCTTAATCCAAAAACAATTTACATCGGAACAAGCTACGGCTACCCCGACGAATCTCTTGGCGCTTACGAAGAGTGGGGAATTTACAAAACAACAAACGGCGGAAAAAATTGGGTTAAAACGGACAATAATCTAATTCAGGGCTGGATGGACAGCGTATTTTTCGACGAAAGACACGCGCTCGTTCTGGCGGTTTCTCCTTCGGACACAAATGTAATTTACTGGGGGCGGGATTGGATGAACAAATCCACCGACGGCGGGAAAAGCTGGTTTCAGATTTATTCGAAGAAAACAGCCAACGGATGGCAAACGCGCGGCATGGGCTTAATGATGGTAGAGACAATGGCGTTTGACCCTTCAAATTCAAACAAATATTACGTAGGTTACGACGACATGGGACCATTTGTTACAACCGACGGGGGAAATTCATTCAATCATCTGGACGAGAAAATGGACCCTTACGACGGCTACGACGCGGCAAAAGAGATTTTAATAGACCCGGCTAACGGCGATATTTTCATCAGCAGATACGACGGAATGGG
>JALWSN010000210.1:0-733 GCA_027080245.1 Ignavibacteriales bacterium
CTTTTGGGGGAGAGTTGCCTTTCCGTAAAATCGCTCTGATTCAAACTAAAGAATTTAATTTTTGGCGAACGCTTGCTTTTACTGGAGCGGCAGCGGCGGTGGCTGTTTCCGGAGTGCCAATTTTATTTCATCCTACCGAGCTTACAGGCGCTGCGCACGTTGTTTTCCCAACGGGAGGCGGCGCGGGTTCATGCCCGTTCATTTATTCCTGGACAGGCAAGAATTACAAATTGGAAGGCGAGGCTTTCGGAGCGGCACTCGGCAAAAAAATGGAATACGAAACTTGTACAGTGTTGAACTCTTTGCGTTCCGAAAATGGCATTCTAAAAGTTCGCGTTTCGAACCGAAGACCAGAATCTCATTTCATTAATAGTTTGAAATTGTTTGCCGTTGAAGCCGACCCCAAAGCCGGGGTCGTTTCCGATGTGAACAACAATTTGTGGCAGGTAAAAAATTGGGAAGAACCGGTTTACGCTTTTGACGGAAACGAAAATGTTACGCGCCTGCTCACCAAAGAAGATGAGATTTATTGGGAATCCGATTTGTCCTCGGCAAATCCCCCGGAAAATTTTGAAGACAGGATTGTGTTAGGGTTCAAAAGGAAAAATAATTGCTCAACGGCTTCTTTAATTGTTTCCGCTATTAATACGGAAATTTCTTCGATGGTTTTCCTGCGGTTGCAAAAGATGCTTGGCGTAGATTACGTTAACTTTCTGAGAGCCGCGGAGATGGA
>JALWSN010000210.1:743-6868 GCA_027080245.1 Ignavibacteriales bacterium
CGTTGGGATTCTAAAAATTCTTAGAAATACCTTACAAAAAAGTTCGCTGAAAATTGATTTCTGGTCAGGCGGCAAATGGAATTACGCCGGTAGGATTTTGCCCGAAGCCAATCATGTTAGATTCAGAAAATTATTCAGGCTTCCGCTGGAATCTGTTACCGGAGATTCAATAAAAATAAGAATTAGATTTCTAACGGATGTGTGGCGATTGGACGCGGTTGCGATTAACGAAAATGGCTCGAAAATGTTAAAACCGATTCAATGCGAATTGCTTCGGGCGGAAAGGAACGGGAAAGACGAAAAAAGTAAAGTTACAAAAGCCGACTGGCGTTATTCAGTCTTGCTGCCCGGAGAAAATCTTAATTTACAATTTAAAAAATCGCAGCGCAAGAAAAATAAAAAAATATTTTACGCTTTGTTCGTAAAAGGCTATTTGTACGAATGGGTTTTAACCCGTAAACCGCTGAACGAGAGCAGGTTTAACGTATTTAAAATAATCACTCCTAAAATTAAAGCGTTAAAAGTTCTTTTAGGCGACGTGAAAATGTTTCTGCCTTCAATTTACGCAGAGTGGAAAATCAATCGCAATAAATTCGGCAGCGCTTTGCGTAAAGAAAATTCGAAAAGGATTTTGTAAAAATTAATTATTAAATTTACTAACGCGGAGGTAAAAAATGAAAACTTTATTAAGAGCATTAGGCATTATTTTAATCGCGCAAATATTTTCTTTTGGACAGGCGGAGGACAGCTTAATTGCGTTGCACCCAATACTTGGGGACACGGTTGACGTTTACGAAAACAACACTTACAATTTGTTCCCCGGCATTAAAGGATTCGAAAGCGCTGTGTTTTACACGCGCGACAATAAATATCTTGTTGCAAAGGTAAAATTTGTAACGACAGGCGGAGCGGTAAGGGACACGGTAATTTCGGAGCCTATTAACAAACTTCAAAACAAACGCGCGCGAATTAGATTGTTGTTCGAAGAAAAGAAAGAAAAAATAAGTAAGAACAGAAAGATAACCCTTTTCACTAAAGACGGCTCCCGGATAACGGGCGGAATTGCAAGGATTACAAACAAAAAAATAGTGATGTTTTTGCCGGGCAAAAGTAACAATATTTATCTTGCACGCAATTATTTTGTTGCCGTTCCCACAAATGAAGTGAAAAAAATACTGATACACGGCGAATCTAAAATTCTTTCGGATCGTGGCTGGGGAGCTTTAATTGGAGCCGGGAGCGGATTATTAATTGGATTTATTTCAGGAGATGATACGAGCGGCTGGATTAGATTTTCCGCCGAACAAAAAGCTTTAATGCTGGGAACAAGTTCGGGAATAATCGGAGGATTGATTGGTTTAATTACGGGGTTGATTTCTACTACAAGCGATGAAGTTATTTACCTTAGAAGCAAAGAAGATTTGCGAAAGTTAAAGAGAAAATTTCCGTATTCTTTTTAAATTCAAATTATTGATTGTTTACAACCGCTAAGAACGCCGGTTAACTTTGGACTTAAAATAACCTCACGCGTTCTTGGCGGTAAATTCTTAGCGCGGCAAGCTGCAGGGCGGAAACAATCTGCGAGGCAAAATAAAGAAGGGAGCATTAAAATTGTTCTCAAGCTTGAAGTTTTCCCTCCTATTTTCAAAAGGAGAGTCGGGGTGGAATTGGTGGAAAAGTCTTAAGGAATAAGTGTTAAGTAATTGGGGTTCAGTAACAAATTTTGCTTTGGGTGAATCCTTTGCTGTCTTTGCGGAGTAACATTTACTCTTTTTTCGGCAAAGAAAACAAAGATAATTCATCTGTGTTTAATCTGTGCGAATCTGTGGTTTGATTTTTTACCACAGATTATCGCAGATTATTTCACAGATTGGCACGGATTAAATCAAGTATTAAAGGTAATTAAACTCATTTTACTTTTGCCCAAAGTAATTTGGGAGAAAAGGTTTTGAGTAAATCAGTTTTAACCATTAAAATCAGTTCCTTTTCAATCGGTATTCTTTCCAACCCCATCCCTTTAATATTGGTAAAAGTATTGGATTGCGTAGGGCCCTAAGGGATTTGGGTTCAGGTGGATTGTAATACTTAAAATATTTGAGAAAAACTCTTCTATTCAAAATGCATTGCGATTGAATTAGTTTTGAGGAGATGTACCATTCTATTAAAAATGAAGCAAAAAATTTTTATTTCAAAAAATTTCTTTTATTAGGTTAAAAAGCTAAAATTTTGTTAAATTGCAAAGTCATTTTATTTTTGAAATTATTGGAGAGCTTATGACAACGCATGTTACGGTCTTTTTAATCGTCTTCATTTTTTCATTTGGATTTTTAGCCTACAACTTAAACCGCATTCTTAATTACTTAAAAATCGGACAAAAAGAAAACAGATTCGACAGGATGGGGGAACGTTTGGAAAACGTTCTTTCGGTCGCATTCGGACAACGAAAGATTTTGCGCGATAAATGGGCTGGTCCGGCTCATTTCCTGATTTTCTGGGGTTTCATGATTTTTTTAATTGCCGTTGTTGAAGCAATTATTCAGGGATTCGCGCCTAATTTTACGTTTGATTTCCTTGGCTCTGTTTATTCTTTCATTACTCTCGTAATTGACTTTTTCGATTTATTTGTAATGTTAGCCGTTCTTTACGCATTGTATCGTCGTTACATTGCCAAAGTGCCGCGATTGCAGGCGGACAAACACGGCAAACTTGACGCAACGGTAGTTTTAGTATTGATTTTAATTGTTGTAACGGCAATGCTGGGCGAAAACAGCGCGCACATTGCGGCTAATCATTTTCAATATTCAGGTTACGAGTTCCGCCCGATTTCAAAAATTATTGCGGGAATATTTTATTCAACAGGCGAAAACGGTGCGATATTCTACGAGATTTTCTGGTGGATTCACATCCTCACAATTTTCGGTTTCATGAATTTCCTTCCGTATTCAAAGCATTTTCACGTGTTTACCTCGTTGCCTAACGTTTACTTTAACAAGCTTCAACCGGGCAAATACGTCCCCAAGAAACTTGATTTGGAAGATGAGGAAGCCGAACAGTTTGGCGTTCTGGACGTTGAGCATTTAACTTGGAAGCAAATTTTAGACGGCTTTACTTGCACCGAATGCGGCAGATGCACGGACGTTTGTCCCGCCGCAAATACCGGCAAGCCGCTTTCGCCGAGGAAAATTATTGTGGACATCCGCCACAGAACGGAAGAGAAAGCTCCGTTGTTGATTAAAGGTGAGGAAAATCCGGAAATAATGGAAAAGACGCTTGTTCACAATTACATCAGCGACGAGGAATTGTGGTCATGCACAACTTGTAACGCCTGCGTTTACGAATGCCCTGTAACAAACGAGCATTTGGACGCAATAATTGACATGCGCAGGAATCTTGTTTTAATGGAATCGCAATTCCCGAACGAGTTGAATCCGCTGTTCAAAAATCTTGAGGTGAATTTCAATCCGTGGGCTTACAATCATCAGGACAGAGCAGCCTGGGCGGAAGGCTTAAATATTAAAACAATGGCGGAAGATTCCAACGCCGAATATTTATTCTGGGTTGGCTGCGCAGGCTCTTACGATGCGCGTTACCAGAAAGTTTCCAAAGCATTTGCCAAAATAATGCAAAAAGCAGGCGTGGAATTCAGAATCTTGGGAACTGAAGAAAAATGCAACGGCGACACCGCCCGCAGATTAGGCAACGAATACCTTGCCCAAATGTTAATGATGGAAAATGTTGAAACGTTAAACAAATACGGCGTTAAGAAAATTGTTACCGCTTGCCCGCATTGCTACAATTCTTTGAAGAACGAATATCCGCAATTCGGCGGTAATTTTGAAGTGGTTCACCATACGGAGTTAATCGACAAATTAATTAAAGAGAACAAAATTGAATTAACAATCGACGCCAACGAAACAAAAATAACTTACCACGATTCGTGCTATCTCGGTCGCTACAATTCAATTTACGACCAGCCGCGCGAAATACTCGGACAAATTGAAGGCGTTGAACTTCTGGAAATGGAAAGAAGCAAAGACAGAGGCTTTTGCTGCGGAGCGGGCGGAGGTAGAATGTTCATGGAAGAAAACGTTGGCAAGCGAATCAACGTTGAAAGAACCGAAGAAGCCGTTAACACGGGCGCCGAGACAATCGCTTCGGCTTGTCCTTTCTGCATGACAATGTTAACGGACGGAACGAAAGCGCTTGATAAAGAAGAAATAGAAGTAAAAGACATTGCTGAGATTATTGCGGAACATCTTAAATAATCATCATTAAACACAGGAGGAATAATGAGCGAAAAGTATAATCAGATGATTGAACATCTGAAAAGCATGGAAAAAGATGTGGAAAAATTCTACGTCAAAGGTCAATCCGCCGCAGGTACACGCCTTAGAAAAGCTTTAAGCGAATTGAAAAAATTGGCTCAGGAAATGAGAGTCGAAATTCAAGAGATTAAAGCGCAAAGAAAAAGTTAATTCAAAAGTTTGAGAATCGGATTGACTTTTTTGTCACTCCGATTCTTCTCTTTTAATTCCAAATATTACTTGAATTTTCAATTGTCGTTAGACGCAAGGGATTTGTACGCTCTTTAACAAAATATTCTTGCTACTATTGCAGTGTAGTAGTTCATTAGAATACTACTTTACCCTTATAATTGTAAAAGAGGATTTCGGTTAATATTTTTAAGTCCGGCGTTTTAAATATTTAAAACTGGAATTAGAGATTTACGTGAAAACGGAAATTAAATACCGCCTAATCTTTTTTGCCTCTTTAATAATAGGCGTTTGGACGTTTGGGCGTTGGCAAAGCACTGAAAATATTGCCCGAAACAGTTCCCCGGCAACAAACACAATTTCAAAAGATTCCATTGTTACTGTAAAGCTTTCGGCGGTAGGAGATTTAATGTGCCATTCAACTCAATTTAATTACGCGCGAGTTAGAAAGGACAGTTTCGATTTCAAGCCGGTTTTTAGTCTGGTTAAAAAATATTTCGCTAAATCGGATTTAGTGATGGGCAATCTGGAAACGGTCGTAAACGCTAAGGGTTCTAACTATTCCGGCTATCCTTCGTTTAATTCGCCGCCCGAATTTTTAGAAGCCATTAAATTTGCAGGATTTAATCATTTGTTCCTTTCTAATAATCATATTTTGGATTGGGGAATTACCGGATTAAAAGAAACTGTAAAAGAAATTAAAAAGTTAAAGCTTAGTTACAGCGGAATTAATTTAGGCGAGGATACGGCATTAGTTAAAATAGTTAACGTTAAGGGAATTAGAATTGGAATTATTGCACTTACTTACTTGCTAAACAAGCATTTTAATTACCGTAAAAACTCAGTTAATATTTTGAATGAAAAAGATTTACTGAAGGGAATCCGGCAGTCAAAAAAAGCAGGAGCGGATTTAACATTGGTTTATTTTCATTTTGGAAAGGAGTACGAAAAGACACCTACGGAAAAACAAAAATATTTTGTAAAAAAGGCTGCTGCGTTTGGCGCCGATATTATTGTGGCAAGTCACCCTCACGTTGTTCAACCTGTTGAATTTATTAAGTCGAACAAAAGTCGGTTGGATTCGGTTTTTGTTTGTTACTCAATGGGAAATTTTCTTTCAAATCAGAGGTGGCGATTTTCCGACGGAGGAGTAATTTTGAATTTCGTCTTGAAAAAGAATTTTACTAATAACGATATTGAATTAAGCAAAGTGAGTTATTTACCTGTCTGGATTTTCAAAGGTAAAATTAATTCCAAAAGGAGTTATTTAATTTACCCCGAAAGTGGAAAGAGAAATAAATTCCCCAATTATTTTACCAAACAGAACAAAGCGCAATGCTTGCAAAGCTTCAAAGACACTGACAGTTTAATTCACGCTTTTGGCGTTGGAATATTAAAGGATTCGTTGTAATTATTGTAATTACAAGGCATCGTGAACAATAATTATTTCAAAAAAAGCGAAAGAATTTTTATATTTAAAGTTCAATATTTGGTAAAAACTAATGCCTGATTTAATCGAAGAATTTAGACGGAATAAGCTTGAGCTTTTAGGTAAGCTTATTACGAGCCTTGCGCACGAAATCAGGAACCCGCTATCGGCAATTAACTTGAACCTTGATTTTTTAGCAATGT
>JALWSN010000211.1 GCA_027080245.1 Ignavibacteriales bacterium
GATTTGTTCAGGGCGAAAATTTAATCTGCGGCGTTCACTTTTGGGACTATAGAGCCGACACCGGCGTTAGCGAGTACAACAACGCCGAAGCTTTGAAGAAATTTTATTCCGAGGTAGATTTGGATTCCGATTCCGTTCTTGTCGACGAGCTGGAAATAAAAGAGTGGGAAAAAACCCACCCGCAACCGTACAAAAGGGAGGAGTATTTAGGGCTTTACGCGGACGTTCACGGAACTCCGGAAGAGCCGGAAAACGCTTACATCCGCGAGCTTGCAAAAAACGGATTGAAGAATTTCGGATACCACGGCAAAACCTCCGCAATGGGCGTGCCTATTACCGAGCTTCCGCGCTGGAGCGACATTCAAATTGTAACGGCGCAGCTTAGCGTTAAACCATTGAGCGACGACGAGCCTGTCGAAACGGAGCTTGTAATTGGTCCCAAAGCTAAAAAACCGTTGAAGTTGAAAATCCCTATTTTTGTTAGCGACATGAGTTTCGGCGCGTTGAGCCAGGAAGCAAAAATTGCGCTTGCAAAAGGCGCGGAGCTTGCCGGTACGGGCATTTGCTCGGGTGAGGGAGGAATGCTGCCAGAGGAGAAAAAAAACAACTCCCGGTATTTTTACGAGTTTGCTTCGGGCGAATTTGGCTGGGACATTGAAAAGGTAAAAACCGTGCAGGCTTTTCATTTCAAAGCGGGTCAAGGAGCAAAAACCGGCACGGGCGGACACTTGCCCGGCGAAAAGGTTAAAGGCAGAATTGCAGAAGTGAGAAATTTACCCGAAGGCGAGCCGGCAATTAGTCCGTCGGCTTTTAAGAGTTTAACCACCGTCGAGGATTTTCGTCGCTTTGCCGACGAGGTCAGGCGCGTTTCCGGCGGAATTCCAATTGGATTCAAAATGTCAGCTCAGCACATCGAAGCGGACATTGATTTTGCGCTTGAAGCGAGCGCGGACTACATCATTCTGGACGGCAGGGGAGGAGGCACCGGCGCCGCGCCTGAAATTTTCAAAAATAATATTTCCGTTCCCACAATTCCCGCCCTTGCACGAGCGCGCAGGCATCTGGACAAATCCGGCGCTAAGGACGTGACGTTAATAATTACGGGCGGACTTAGGACGGAGTCGGATTTTGTGAAGGCTTTGGCTCTGGGCGCGGACGGAGTGGCTGTTTCGAATGCGGCTATTCAGGCTATCGGCTGCCTTGCAATGCGCGCCTGCCACACAAATAACTGTCCCGTTGGAATTGCAACTCAGAAGGAAAGCTTGAGACGAAGGCTTGAAATTAACAAATCCGCCCAAATGTTGAAAAATTACTTTGAATCTACCGTTGAACTAATGAAAATATTGGCGAGGGCTTGCGGACACAAAAATTTAAGCGAATTTAACATTAACGATTTGACGACATTCAAAAAAGAAATGAGCGAGTTAGCGGGAATTCCTTTCGGAGGAGTGAACAATTAGAAATCAGAAAGTTGAAATTAAAAATTGTAAATTAGAAAGTTTTGGAGAACGGAGGTAAATTTTGGCTTAGCTCTTTGAGGAGAAACTAATTAGAAAAAGCGCTGGAGCTGAAAGTCCGGAGATTTACAAAAAAAGATAATGTATATTATTAAAATTATTGTGTCGGCGCTCGAAAAGGAAGAGAGAAAAAATAAT
>JALWSN010000212.1 GCA_027080245.1 Ignavibacteriales bacterium
GTTCAATACTGCGGTGGCAGCCTTCCAGCCAACCGTCAACGGTGTAGAAAGCAAGCATCGGCGAAAGCTTTTCAATTGAAAGCGGCTCTTCGCGTCCTACGGAAAAACATTCCGCAATTAGTACTGTTGTGTTTTCCGGAACTTTGAAACCGGCATATTCGGCAATCCATGTGGCCGGCTTACCAACGATGTCCGCATTAATTTTTCCGTTTTTAGTAACTTTGGATTCCAGCAACTTTTTCTCTTCGGGGTTCACGAAATAGCCGCCGAGTCTTTTGGCTTCCTCAATTACCTTTTCGCGCAAAGGTCTGTCCACAATCATCGCCTGTTCGGAAGAGCAGATTGTGCCGTTGTCGAAAGTGGTTCCGTAAATAATATCCGCCACGGCTTTTTTGTAATCGGCAGTTCTTTCGATGAAAGCGGGAACGTTCCCCGGACCGACGCCGTAAGCGGGTTTGCCGGCGGAGTAAGCGGCTTTAACCATTGGCATTCCGCCCGTGGCAAGAATTACAGCCGTGTGCTTGTGGCGCATTAATTCCTGAGTTGCTTGCATTGTAAGATTGGACATGCATTGAATTAACCCCTTTGGCGCTCCGGCTTTTTCCGCCGCTTCTGCCATTACGTTCATGGCTTCGTTAGTGCATTTAATTGCTTTGGGATGCGGGCTTGCCACAATTGCATTGCGACCTTTAACGGAAATTAGCGATTTGTAGAAAGCTGTGGAAGTCGGGTTCGTCGAAGGAATCAACGCAGCAACCACGCCCATCGGCTCGGCTATTTTAACGATTTTTCCGTTTTGCTGAACGTCTATTACGCCGACGGTTTTTAAATCCTTAATCGATTCGTAAACCCATTTCGAACCGAATTGATTTTTCACCAATTTATCCTGCCATTTGCCAAAACCTGTCTCCTCGTGCGCCATTTTAGCAAGGCGTTCGGACTCCCTCATTCCGGCTTCCGCCATCGCCTTTACTATTTTATCAACTTGCTGTTGATTGAAATGTTTGAATTCTAATTGAGCTTCTTTGGCTTGATTTAGGAGGTTTCTAACTTCTTGAATTGATTGTAAATCCCTGTCGAGTTCCATTACTTCCTCTCAATTTTTTCGATTGAAATATAAAATAAGTTGGACTAAAAGACAAATTGAGCAATGGGACAATAGTTTCAAAACAGAAGGGCTGGAAAATTAACCGCCCGTTACAACCCTCCCGTAATTTTTGAATGATTTTTGTGAAAGTATTTGAAATAAATTAGTTAGAAGCTTTTAAATCAGCCTCCTTTCAACACATCGCCATTAGCATTTGGAAAAAGTATTGCATTACGAAAGTCCCTTAGGGGTTTGGGTTGGGGTGGGTTAAGAATTGAGTAATCCTTTCTATTCTAAATACATTGTAATTACATTTATTTGGACAGATTTGTAATTTTCAAATAACTCTACCCCCAAACCCCCTTCTCTTGCGAAGAGAAGGGGGCTTTTAAATGAGTGCGACAAATTTTAAGTTCACCCTCCTCTTCTCAAGAGGAGGGACGGGGTGGAGTTGGGGGAAAGTCTTAAGGAATAAGTTTTCTACTAAGACTGAGTCCCAGCGGGACGACACCTTTGTAGAAACTCAAACTGCAACACGAAAAAAAGAGCTCCAGCGGAGCGAAACAA
>JALWSN010000213.1 GCA_027080245.1 Ignavibacteriales bacterium
GTTTTAAGATGATTAAAAAGTTTAAAACTCAAATATTAATTTTCTCAATTGCTTTTTTAAGCGCGTGCGGAGTGTGGAGCGACTTCACGGCTTATTTTAACACTTACTACAACGCTTCCAAAGCTTTTGAAAGCGCAATGATTGAAGTTCGTAAAGCCCCGCGCGAACTTTTTGCCTTCAAAGAGCCCGGTATCACACAGCTTGCTCAAAGGGACTTCGAGAAAGTAATCAAGAAATGTTCGGCTATTCTTCAGTTTCACAAGAACTCGAGATATTTCGATGACGCTTTGCTAATGCTCGGCAAAGCTTTTTACTACAAAGGGCAGTACAGCAAAGCGCTGCGGAAATTTAAGGAGCTTTCCACGATTAAGAAAAGCGATTTGCTTTTGGAGGACAAAATTTGGATGGGCAAAGCCGAATTGCAGCTTAGAGATTTTGAAGTTGGGATGAACTTATTGGATGAAGCCGTTAAGGAAGCAATCAAAAACGATGAGGAAAATTTAGCTTCCGAAGGGTTAATTGCTCAAATCAGATATTTGCTTTACAACGACAATCAGGACGCTGCAATCGCTAAAATTAATGAATTGTTAAAAGTTTCTTCTGACGACGTTTTAAAAGCAAAAGTAGTTTACCAACTTGGAAAAATTTATTTGTCCTTGAACAATTTGAAGAAAGCGGAAGAGGCTTTTAACAACGTTTCAAAATACGAACCCGATTACAAAACGGAATTTCGCAGCTTGCTGGAACTTGCTAAATTGAAGAGGAACACAGGCAAAAACAAAGACGCGTTAAAATTGCTTACCTATTTATTGAACCGGAACAAATTTAAAGATTTTCTGGGCGAAATAGAAATTGAGCTTGCTTCGGTCAATTACCAAATGGGCAAAATTCAGGAGGCAATGGGTTACTATTTCGACGTCGATTCCACTTACCAAAATAAAAAGCCTGGCGGAGTGGCGGATTTCAATATCGCCAAAATTTTTGCGCAAGATTACCACGATTTCGACAGCGCGCTTGTTTATTACGAAAAATCAATTAGGAACAGGAATATTCCTTCCGACTTAAAGCGCCGCGCGATGACCGAATACAGCGCGCTTAAAAAATATTCCGATCTACGAGGAAAGCTTTTTAAGCAAACCAAACAATTGGATTATTTATTAAAGCCGGAAACTTTCGAAAGAGATTCAATAATTTACGCGGAATATTTGCGCAAGTTGGATTCCCTGAAGCAAGCGAACAGAAAGAAAAATATTCGCGGCGTTTCCTTGCGAAGCAGAAGTTTTACTGCGGCAAAAAAACGAAAACCGGCGATTAAAAAAGTTCTCAAGCCGAAAAAGCCAACTATTTCGGCGGATTCCTTGCGTTCGTTAATTTCCGAAACGGAATTCGAACTTGGAAATTTGCTCTTCGGAGAAATGAATGCCGTGGACTCGGCTTACTATTATTACAGTCTTTCCCTTAAACACAAGCCCAATACTTTGAACAAACCCAAGATACTTTACGCAATGGGGAACTATTACCTGACGATTGGGGACACAGTAAAAGCCAACGAGCTTTTCCGAACTGTTTACGACAACTACAAGTACGACAAAATAGTAAACGAAGCCGCGCGGAAACTGAACCTTCCGACGATTGATTTTGAAAGCGAC
>JALWSN010000214.1 GCA_027080245.1 Ignavibacteriales bacterium
TATAAATAATGAAGAAAAAAAGATTATTGGTCTAAGACTTAAGGAATTTGCGAATGAAAAATTTGGCTCTGTTAGTGAGCTTTCAAGAATTTTAGGATATAATGAGAATTCTTTAGCTTCATATATATATGGTAGAGCGGTGCCAGGGACAAAATTATTAAAAAAATTAAGAATGTTAGGTTGTAATACACATTATTTATTAACTGGGCAAAAATATGAAGAAGAGGTACTTTTATTTAATATCAATTCCAACTTAGAGAGGCTAAATCAAAACATTGAAAAGATAATAGAATATTTAATTGAAAACAATAACGAGGCTGAGAAATGAGCCAAATTTCACGCAAAAAAGCAACGGTTCTTGCCTCACCGAATTATCTCTTTACGTTGAACGAGGCGGCGCTCCTATTTCGCAAAAACAGAAGAGAGTTTGAACGGACTTATATCGATACCGGCAAACTCTCTTTTGTGCTTTTAAATGGACGGAAATATATCCGTAACAGCGAAATCACAAGATTTTTGAACGAGAATGAATACATCGCACAAGCAGAGGAGGCTTGAAATGATTGTTGCAATTCATTCGGGAAAGGATTATTCCGTTGTGGAAATTAAGCACAACGGCAAATATGCTTGGGCACGTGGCAAAAGGATTTGCAGTCTGCCTTTCTTTGTGCTTTTCAAGGCAGTTATTAAGCTGATTATCAACAATTACAAAAAGGAAAAATGATTGTGGAAGTTCTAACTCGGCGCAAATGTTCTTCTTGCAACGGCACGGGAAAGATAGTTCCGGAATCTGTTATCGCTTTCCGGCAAAAGTGGAGCGACGCACCGCCAAGGAGGCTCGTTTCGGAATTCTATCTTGAATATGGATATGATCCGAGAGAAGACGTAAAAGTTGAATGCCTCCATTGCAACGGGACGGGCTATATTCAAGAATGGAGAGAGGTGGAACTATGACCTGCGACGTTTTAGTTTGCTTAATTCTTTTGGGAATTTTGTTCGTGCAACTTATTGTAACCGGCTATTTCGCTATCAAATTTCTAAAGGAGCTTAAAGATGAATCACGTTGAAATTACGGCAATAAAGCGAATTTGGGGAATATTTTCCCTCGAAAAGAGATTATTGCGGGCGGGAATCAGCTTTGTGCTGGAAGGGCATCCTACATACATAATCGTAAATCGGAAATATGTTGATGATATGCTTAATCATAAGATTTTGAGTGATGAGGACGTTGACGAAATTAAGCGCTGGGAAAAGGAACATAACATCGAAATTGAATGGGTTAAATTTGAATATTAGGAGGCATTATGTCGGAATTTTCAAAAGCTAAAGGACAATTATCCGCTAAAATGGTGGAAATGCTGGATGCAATTGACAAATTGGAGCCCGAACGGCTTTCCATTTTCGAGATTGAGCAGGCACTTAGTCTTTGCAGTCATTTTTCGGAAGGGATTTTACGCAGAATTGTGAACCTTCAAAAAATTATTACAGACAGGAAAACAACACGTCCGCATTTAACTTTAATGCAAAGGTAAATTTCAAAACAAAAAATTTTTGGAGATATTAAAATGGACGAACAGACATTTTTAATCGTTTTACTTCCGATTGTGGCTTCTATTGCCGGTTATGCGGTTTGCTGGGAAAAGGCAAAGCGTTCGAGAGAGGAAATCTGGAAGCTCTACGAGCGCGTGGTAAATCAGAATTTTGAGATGCGGGACAAATTGGAAAAAGCAGAATTGGAAAAGGATTTGGTTAAAGAGGAATATTTCCGCAAAGGTTTCGAGGCTAAATTAGTGGAGATTGGAAATGAGTAACTTCTCTATTCTAATCGAATTTATGCTTAACCTTGCCGTTAATTTTATTAACGAGGCACTGAAAAATAACATCATTAAGGCAAATGAATTGCAGATTATTTCGGCATCAATTGATTCGGCGGTTTCCAAGCTGTTTAAGCTCTCTGAAAAGATTGATAAGTTAATGAAAGCGCAGGTGAACTAATGAGCAGGTGGCATACACGATTGGAAAATACTAAGAAGCTCTTGCCTAAAGGTTGGAAGCTTAATAGTGATTTAGCCACAGAATACGGCATTCCCGCGGATGCAATTAATTCTTTGAGGAGATTTAAGGATATTGAGAAGGCGCGGCTGAATGGGGTTTTGATTGTTAAGGTAACACCGGAGCTGATTAAGAAAATTAAGGAATACAAAATTTACCGGAAAGAGAAAAAAGAAAAGGCTAAGAAAAAGAAGGTTTTTAAAAATAAAGGTTATTACTCTTTTGATTGGGTGAAACAGGGTCCGTGGGGATGGACGCTGAAGAATTAAAAATGAAGAATGAAGAATGAAGAATTAAAAATGAGAAGGTTAAAATTAATAATATTGTTTTTATCAATTGTTTGGCGTAAATGGTATGATGTGAAATTAGATGATAAGAAAACAGCTCCGAGAATATCATTCAAAACAGCAATTGATGTAATAAAAATTTGGTGGTGATTTCTGAAATGAAAAATAATATTGATTATTATCAGCATTTTGCTACTTCACACGAGCACCCGAAGTTTAAATTACTCCGATCGGAATATGGCTGGGCGGGCGAAGGAATGTTTTGGGCACTCAATAATGAAATAGCTAAATCGGAAAATTGTGAGTTGGACATTTCAAGAAAATTTATTCTTGCTAATTTGCTTGATTTATTCCGAATGACAAAAGAGGATTTTGAAAAATTTTTGAATTTTTTAGTTGAAGAATGTGAGTTAATAATCAGAAATGGTGATATTATTACTACAGAAATTGTTCAAGAAAATTTCGGAAAGGTTATTGAAAAAAGAAAAAAGAATAAATCTTTTTATGAGAAAAAATCCATTCAGAAAAATTCAGTAACTGAAAATGAAATTCAGTCAACTGAAAACGAAATTCAGTCAACTGAAAATATACAAAGTAAAGTAAAGAAAAGTAAAGTAAAAGAAAATAAAGAGTATATACAAGAAAAGAGTTTTAATTTAAAAACATCATCATCATCTAATTTAAAATTAATTAGTAATAGAAATAAAGAAAAAGAAGAAGATGATGATGATTTTCCAATAAATTCTCAAGTTCAAAATATTTGGATTAGGACAGTAGGGAAAAATCCTAATCTTGTTCAAGCGGAAGATACTCAATCTCTGCTCAGGCAATATGGGGAACGAGAAGTTCTTTCTGCTTTCCGGCAGGCTGCGAGGGCATCTCCAAAAAACATAACCGCTTACGTCAAAAAGATTTTGCAAAATGAAAAACAGGAATTAAAAAATGAAAACCCAAGAGAATTTTTCATAGTAGAGGATTAAAATGAGAATTCAAAAAGTAAAATACAAAAAAGGCAAAGTAGAGATTCACTATCTCTACAAACGAGAGGATAAAGAAACTGAATTGGTTTTGCGCTCGGATGAAGAACCAATCGAGGATTTCAAAAGAGCACTTGAAGATTTGCGGGAATTTGTGGTCGAAATTTGTGAGCTCGGAAATGTTTCTCTCGAAAAAATCGATGTAACCGGAGTTTCTTTTTCTTGGTCTGGTGAAGAAGAGGCAATGGGAGCCACGATTATTGCTCAGAGAAGTTTGCAATATTCGAATGCACCATTGAATCTTGTTACTCCGCATAAGATTGAAAATATTTCCGGAAACATTGATCCTCTTCAAGAAATGAATCCGGAAATGAAAGATGCTTTGGAGGAATTGATTGCGCAAGCAAAGAATTACATCGACGGAGACAGGCGTTTCAAACAATTGGAGTTGGAATTTGAAACAGCTTGAGATTGACATCCTTGGCGCAATGGTTCTTAGCAAGGACATTGCAATAGATGCCGAAATGCGTTTGCGGGAAAAATATTTCGAGACGTTCGCGGCTAAACAATTGTTTCGGATTATTCTTGAGCTTTGGGCTTTGGAAATCCAACCGGATGTTGTTTCGATTTACAATGCCGTTTTGCAAAAGGAACTTGATAAGAAAATTAAAATTGAAGAAATAACAAAAGTTACAGATGTTCTGATTACTTCAAATTATGCTTACAATTCCGCTTTATTGATTGAAAATTATTTGCGAAAATTATTGCAGGAAAAGGCAAAGAAAATCGATTTTGAAAATAAGGCTCAGGATATTTTCGAAATTTACGAGAACTACATCAATGAATTGAATCTTACTCTCAACGAGGTTAGCACAGAAGAACTGCCTACTGCAAAACAATTACTTGAGGAAGTAATTACCGAAATGGAATTGGAAAGGGAAGGGGAAATTGAACCGGCAATTTATTCGAAACAATTTCCTTCCCTCAATTACATCGACGGTTTACGGAAAGGAAATATGATGACCATTTCCGGACAGCAGAAAGCGGGGAAATCAACTTTCGGAATTGCTCTGATTGTTGACTTTGCAATTAGGCAGGGAAAGAAAGCAGCAATAATTTCGCTTGAAATGACACGGAAAGAAGTAATGCAAAAGATGATTGCGCAGGCTACACGAACTCGTTACGGCTATCTCAGGAATCCGGCTAAGAAGAATAAGCACGGAAAGTTCAAATATTCCGACGAGCGATTTCTCGAAACAAAAGAGAAAGCCGCGAGGGAACTATCGACTGAAGATGTTTATATTTTTGACAACTTAATGCAGGAAAGCGAAATTAGAGCAAAGATTAAGTTCTTAGTTGAGCGCAAAGGTGTTGAAATAATTATGATTGATTACATCGGATTGATTCAAACCTCAGTAAGACGAGAGCGGCGGGATTTGGAAGTTGCTGCACTTAGCCGTGGGTTCAAGACTTTAGCGCAAAAACTTAATTGTATTATGATTATTCTTTCTCAGGAAAATACTGAGAAGAAAATTGCCGAAAGTAAAGCGCTTGCTCGTGATTCCGATTTCTGGATTTCAATTTCGAGACCGATTGATGAATCGAATAAGGAATATGAGAAATTTATTAACCGGCACGGAGTAGAACAGGAAGTTAAGATTGACAATTCTCTATTCAAAGTTTTGATTCGTGCAAGCAGGCATTCGGCTGCCGGTGGGAAATTCTACACTTACCTAATGCCTTATGGAGAAATGGTTGAGTTGGATACTGAGCATCAATTGGAATTGCAAGAGCCACAAAAAGAGGAGACCCCGATATGATTTATTCCGGTTGGGAAGAAACAATGTTGAAACGCTTAGGAATTAAGGAAAGAAATCCGTTTGTAGTTATTAGATTATTATTAAAAATTATTGATGAATTAAAAAGAAAATTAAATAATTAAGGAGGAAAAAATGTATAAGTTAAAAAAAGTAAAATTCGAAGAAGGAAGTGTAACTATTAATTATTTTTATTTTGTAGAAGATATGAAGATTGATTGTCAAATATCTTTTAATTACCCAGATTTTTTAAAAGAATCATATAAACGATTCTTTGATTATTTTAAAAAAAATAATAAGGAATGTTTAATTAGATTAAAAGAAATTGAAATAACATATCCTGAAAAAGAATTAAAAAAAGAAAACACTTCAAAAATTGTAATTGAGACCTCTTTCTTTGTTGAAAATAAAGATAAAGTTCAGATTACAACTTTCCCAATAATGTATCATCTTGATAAATATGGAAGTCCTAAACACTCTGATGATTTTTGGTTTATTTTTCAATTACTATTAGAAGATGTTTATAGTTTAATTGGTAGTTTTTATTGCGAGGCTATTAAACAAGGGGAACATTTATGTCGGCAGGAAAAAAATTAGCAAATAGTTTTAAGTTTGCAATTAAGGCAGTGGACAAGGCAAAGCTGAGTGCGCTTAATCGGGCGGCGCGCTCGGCAAGAGCCGAGGGAGTTAGGAAAGCACGAGAAATTTACAACATTAAAGCAGGAGACTTAAAAGAACAAATCCGTTTAATTCCTGCAACACGGCAAAGAAAATTTGCTTTATTGCAAGCTGTTTACAAAGGGATTTCTTTAATTAAATTCTCTGCAAGACCGACAAAACGTCCAAAGAAATACCGGACGGGTAAAATCGGTGGAACAAAAGTAACGGTTAAGAAAGGAAAAAGAGAATTAATTCCTCACGCTTTTGTTCAAACAATTCGAGGTAAGGAAGGTGTGTTCGTGAGAACGGGAAAGATAATACAAGGGAAAGAAACTGTTAAGAAATTATATGGTCCCTCGGCGGCGCACATATTGCACGATAAACGGGTGACCGATGCGATAGAAAAAAAATTTGTAGAGCAATTTAAGAAGGAGTTCGAGTCTAAACTCGATTATTACATCGAAAAATTTTAGGTTCTTTCTTTTGTTTTCAAATTCGGATGCGGTGCGATGGCAAAAAACGTAAAATTTTTGGAGACAATTAAAGATGTTTCGTTTCGCTAACTTATTAAGGAATAAGGACTTATGCAAAACAAAGTGGCAAAACTGATTGAAATTGAGTGGGAAAAACTTCGCTGGTTGCAAGGTGAATTAAAGCAAATAAGCAAAGAAAACATCGAGAAAATAAAAAACTCCTTCCGGGAAAACGGTTTTGTGCAGCCGTTTTTTGTATGGAAAGATGACTCTGGCGAATATTGGATTCTGGACGGGCATCACCGCATAAAAGTTTTGCGTGAACTTAAAGAAGAGGGAGCGGACGTGCCGGAAAAGTTACCGGCAATTGAAATTGAAGCCGAAAGCAGAGACGCCGCGGCTAAGTTGGTTTTGATTTATTCAAGTTCTTATGCGGAAATAACAAAAGACGGTTTGGAAAAATTTGCAAAAGATTTTGACCTTGATTTAGAATCTCTTAATAAGGAAACCGATTTAATTGGTATTGACTTGGATAGCTTAATAATTGATTTACGCCACGGGCAATTGACAGAAGAACAATTAGATGATGCACCTTCAGTACAAGAAAAGACATTCTCTCAAACCGGTGATATTTTTTTGCTCGATAACCGGCATCGGGTTATGTGTGGAGATAGCACAAAAAAAGAGGACGTCGAAAAATTAATGGACGGTAAAAAAGCGGATATATTTTATTCGGATCCGCCTTACAATATTGGGTTAGATTATAGAAATGGAATGAGGAATACACAAGATAAATACACAAAATCAAAAATTTTTAATGATGAAAAATCCGAAATAGAATATAAAGAATTTATCTCAAATGCATTAAGAATCGCTAAATTATTTATGAAAGAGGATGCTCATTATTTTTATTGGTGTGATGAAAAATATATTTATTTATTTCAAGAAATATTTGCCGAAAATAATATTAAAAACGAAAGAGTTAATATTTGGATTAAAAATACCTTTAATGTTATTCCTCAGATTGCTTTTAATAAAATTTACGAACCTTGTATTTATGGGATTACAGGAAAGCCTTATTTAAATAAAGAATTAACTAATTTTTCAGAAATATTAAACTCTGAGTTAACCGGCAAGCAAATAATAAATAAGATTTTAAATTATTTAAATATTTGGATCGAGAAAAGAGACAGAACAGATAAATACGCACATCCAACACAAAAACCAGTTCAATTACATTACAAACCAATAAAGAGATGCTCTACAATAATGGATATTATTTTAGATTTATTTTTGGGCTCCGGTAGCACATTAATTGCCGCCGAACAAACCGGGCGTGTTTGTTACGGAATGGAAATAGACCCGCATTTTATTGATGTTATTTTAAGACGCTACAAAAAATTATATCCTGACGCTGAAATAAAATGCCTTAACAGAGAGTTTGATTTCGGAAAATTATTCGAGGGATTGAATGGCTGAAACCAAACTCATTGACGTTCATACTCTTGCTCAATTCTGGGGTGTAGATGTTCGCACGGTGCAGAATTATGCTGACGCTCGTTACGCACAACCTCCACTTCCGAGAGAGGCGCGCGGGAAATATGATTTCGTCAAAGCAATGAAATGGATGTATGAATACCAAAAAAAGAAAATAGAGGTATTAGAAACTTCCGGCGACGAAAAACTCCACGCACTCCGAATGCGCGGGCAAATAATTAAGAATAAAAAAGACGAAATTGCACTTAAGCGGGAGCTTGGGCAATTGCTCGATAAGAAAACGACATTGATTGCTTGGACGAACCAAATCAATGTGATTAAGAATTATCTTAATAGTCTCAAATATGACCTTACCCGAGACCTTGAGGATATTGTTGGCAAGGATGTTTTCACTCTGATGAAAGAAATAATCGAGCAAAACATTGACCGGATAATGGAAATAATTTCCAATCTTGAAATTGAGAAATATGTAATTGATGAAGAAAAACTATTGGAAGAAGAAGATAAATGAATCCGGCGTTAAAAGAATATAGCAAATATATTGACGACATTTCTCAAAAATATCTTTACGGAAATGTTGAAGAAGTAATGCGCCGGAGCTTGCAAATTCTGAAACCTCCTGCACGAATCCCAATAGTGGAATGGGCGGAGCGGAATATTATTCTTGACGAAACTTCGCCTATTCCGGGACCGTTCCGAATTATCAATTCGCCACATCTTAAGGAAATTTTCGAGGCAATCGAAGATCCGGAAGTTCACAAAATTACCATTATGGGCTCGGCACAAATGGGAAAGACATTGCTTGAAATGATTGTGTGGGCATACTTTGTTGACCAAGATCCGTCGCCAATGTTAATAATGCACCCTAATGATAGGGAAGTAAGAAGTTTTGCGCTACACAAATTGGAGCCGCTGATTAACAACTCTGCAATATTGCGGGAAAAGGTTGCAAAGAAAAAGCGTGGAAGTTCGACGGACAGTTCCACACGCCTCAAAATGTACCCGGGCGGGTGGACGGAAATTATTTCCGGTACGGCAAAGGGAACTACACGCCAGCGTTCCGTGCGCAGAATAATTGCAGATGACATCGACGCAATTGAGATGTCTGTTTCTTCTGAAGGTGATCACGTGATGAATCTTGAGAAGCGGACGGCGGCGTACAAATACAATTATCTGCACATACTCATTTCCACGCCGCGCGTGGAAGGAGAAAGCCGTATTGAGGCGCGCTACAAAGAAGGAAGTATGGGAAAATATTCCGTCAAATGTCCGCATTGCGGAACGGTGCAATATTTTCAAGAAGACCAGCTCGTTTGGGATAAGGATTTCGATTTAGTCGGCAATGTGATTAAGCACTATCCTGAAACAGCAAAGGTTGCCTGCCGTGGCTGTGGTGCTGTCTTTTCGGAAAAAGAAAGAATCGAATTACTTCGAAATGGCTTCTACGTCCACGAGCATCCCGAGCGTAAAAGTCACCGCTCCTTTTGGCTCAATCAAATAATGAGCACGCTTTCAGACCTCAAAACAATCGTTGCCGAGAAAATCCGCGCCGAGCAAGCCTACGAAAATGGTGATGACGAGACTTACGAAAGCTATGTAAACACAACTCTCGGTTTGCCTTACAAGCGCACAAAAGGAAAGGAAACCGACGCCAAATATTTGATTGACCGCCGTGAGGATTATATTAACATTGACAATCCGAAAATACCGAACGGCGTTCTGCTGATTACCTCTGCAGTGGATGTGCAGGCGGGAAGCGGCACAAAACCGGCACGCCTCGAAGTTGAAACTTGGGGCTGGGGCTCCGGTGAGGAGGCGTGGATTCTCGACAAATTTGTTTTGCCGGGCAATCTCGAAAAGGAAGGCGTTTGGACTAAGCTCGATAATTATTGGCGAAACAAAACCTTTGAGAGAGAGGACGGCGTGAAATTGAAAATTACACGCAAAGGAATTGACTCCGGTTATCTTACGCAAACGGTTTATGAATTTTGCGCTGGAAAATTTCCGACGCAAAATGTTCTTGCTCTCAAGGGAGCAGTAAAATACGGAGCTCCACTCGTGCCAAAAAAATTGACGGATGCTAACAACGGCAAAACCGCCTTAATGATGATTGGCACGCAAGCCGCAAAAACAATTTTATTTAACCGGCTGAATGAAATTAAAGAGCCGGGCAAAAAATATATTCACTTCACAAAAGCATTTTGCGATGTGGAATACTTTGATCAGCTCACTGCCGAGCACGCCGTAACAAAAACAATTGGAATGAATCAATACATTGTTTATGAGCCGAAAAAACGGGGCTTGGCAAACGAAGCATTGGACTTGCTTGTAATGAATTACACACTGATGAAATCGCTCAATCCTAATTTCGAGAGCCTTGAGGCAAGCATTGAAAAACACAAAACCGGAACTAAGCAAGAAGAAGAACCGGATAAACCGAAAAAAGCAAAAAGGAAAATCATTAAACCGAGGAAGAATTTTGTAACGGGATTCTAATGGAAGAATTAATAGTCCACGAAATAGCGAACATTGCACGTAATCTCGGCATACTTAATGAGCGGGCATACCGCAACCTTTGCATCCGTATGGATTTCGATAAGATGCGCCGGGAAGGCGTGCGTGTTGAAGAAGCGGAAATAATTCTTTCGGAAAAATATTCAAGCGCAAAATCAAAAATTACACCGGAAACTATTCATAGTATTCTTTATCGGCGGTGAAAAAAAATCAAAAAAAATTAAAATTTTTTTCATTTTTTACTTGACAAACTATAACAAATATGTTATATTTGAAGTGTAAAAATTAAGTTCTTAAACAAAATGTAAAACAAAAAACTCTGGCGACAACAGAGGATAAAAAATTCGGTAGGAGGTTTAAAATGAAATTTCAAGACAAAAACTGGGACGAAACTTACGAAGTAAAAAATCCTGAAATATTAGAAGATGCTCTCGAATATTTTTTGGATTTCGAATTTGAGACGGAGTGGTTCGAAGACAAATATGAATACGACCATACTGCAACAGAAGTAGTAAATTGGTCTTTAGGGGATATTGAGACCATTTACGAGGTCGTAGATGAAAATGGTCGAGAAGGGCTATTAGATATAGCTTCAAATATTTTTATTCCTGATGCAACGTACGAAGACGGAGTAGTAGTTTTCTTTTTTTGGGATGGTGTTTCTGTCCGTTGGAGTGTTGCAGAGACGGTAGAAAAAGCAAAAGCAAATGCCCTAATCGATATGATTGAAGACAAAGGGTATGAATGCAGATATGAAGAAGGTTCTGATTATATTTTTGTTTCCGGTAGTGTTGCCGAAATGATAGATGAACCTGCTTATTGGAATCTCGATACAGATGAATTTGCTCCCGAAGAATCAGATGATCCTCGAGATTGGGATAATAATGGAGAATTTTTTCTCTCTGTTTTTGAGATAAATGGAAAAGGAGAGATTATTATTTCGATTTCAGATTTTTGGGAAAAATAATTTTTTCTCTCCTGGGCGACATAATCCGGAATTAACCGGGTCCATTACAACAAGGCGTGCGTCCGGGGGAGAAGCTTTAATAATTGAGAACCTGTCTGACGGCAGGCAGGTGAAAAATGAAAAATTAAAAATGAATGGAACATCTGAATCGAAATAGAGAGAAATTAGCAAAGCTGCTCAAGGAGCGCAGGGAGGAGCTTGGCTTAACGCAGCAGCAGCTTGCTGAAAAAACCGGTTTCAAACAACCGACAATTGCGCGGATTGAAGCCGGAAAATTTTTCATAAATACAAAGCAATTATTTGTTTTGTGTGAGGCTTTGAAACTCAGAATTATTTTAAGCGAGTCTGAAAAATTTGAAATTAAGAAAGAGGAGAAAGATGATGATACTATTTATAAGAAGAAGGCTATCTTTATGGGAATATTATTTATATTATTTCTTTATTTGTCATAGATATAAAGGGAAATTATTAGCGATATCTTTTGATGAAATAAAAGAAGAAGTTGATAAATGTTTAAAAGAATATAATATTAGAAAGTTTTTTAGAAGAGATAAGGGTAAAATAGAAATATATTCGGGGGCTAAAAAGATTAAACAAAAAAAGGAAATTAAACTGATTGCTTATGATGATTTGGAGAAAAATAAAAAAAAGGAGAATTAAAATGGATATCGAAAAATTAAATGATTTACCCGAGCAAATAGTAAAAACATTAAAAGGAAGATTTCCTAAAATATCGGGAAAGACAAAAATACTTTCGGGATTGAAAGAGGAGATAACAATTCCTGTTTCTGCAGAAAGCAGGGATATTGTTGGACGTAAAAAAATCGAAGAAATGACTATTAAAGAATTAATGCAAATTGTAAATGAACCGCAGTTTGATATTAAAGAGAAAAAATATAACCCAATAATAGAATTGGGCGACGATCCAATTTTAGGGTTTAACTACTGTGAGGAAAGAGATGCTTTATTAATTTGGGAAAGAAATTTATTTGAAAATTAAATAGTTATTAAAACCTTTAAAATCCCTCAAATTTTAAAAGGGTGTGAAATTTCACACCCTTGACCTTCCAAATCTTTCGATTTTCGTCGAAAAACCCACAAAAAAAATTACAAAAAAGATGAATTTTACACTAACGCTCGAAAAAAAAATGTATTATATATACGGCGAATTTTTTGGAGATGTTTTTGTAAATGACATTAGAATTCGCCAATCAGACATTATACGCCGGTGCAACTTGGAGTTGGACGGAAGAAATTGATGACTATCCTGCCTCAGAGGGTTGGACGCTTACCATTCTTCTCAAACACAATACCGATAATGCGGTAACCTTAACTGCAACGGCTTCCGGTGATGATTACGAATTCAATATTAGTGCTGACGACACAAAGCAATTCACAAAAAGAAACTACATTTACCAAGGCATAATCACAAAGACCGGCGAAGTCAATATAATTGATGAAGGCGAAGTTGAAATTTTTCCGAAGTTAGATGTTGCCTCTGACCTAAGGACCGATAATGAAATTATTCTCGATGCAATTGTTGCCGCGTTGAAAAGTAGAGCAACGAAAGAACAGCAATCTATTTCCATTGCCGGTCGGCAAATACAATACCTCTCATTGCAAGAATTAACCGATGCAAAAAAATATTACGAGAGCTTGGTGGCAAAAGAGAAACGTGTGGCTGCGGGAAAAACCGGCACGCCGAGAGTTCTGGAGGAATATTAATGGGCGTAATGCAAAAAATATCGAACCTTTTCAAGGGTAAAAAAACGGAAGGCAAACGTGCCTTTCAAGCCGCTACTCAAGACAGGCTAACTTCCTCTTGGACTACCTCTCTCACAAATATCAATTATGATATTCGTGTTGGGAATAAGATTTTACGTTCACGCGCGCGGGACTTAGCCGAGAATGACCCTCACGCGAAAAAGTTTTTGCGAATGCTTGATAAAAATGTAATTGGGCCCGACGGATTTGCTTATCGCAATACCGCTTATGATATGAAGAAAAACGCCGACGGTGAATGGGAAAAAGTTTACGATGCGCTGGCAAACAATATTCTCAAAGATATGTGGGATGAATGGACAAAGCCGGAAAACTGCACAATTACCGGCGATGTTTCTTTCCGTGAGGCTTCGGCGCTGGAGCTTAAAACCATTGCGGTGGACGGTGAAGTTTTCTTGAAATTAATTTCAAATAAAAATGCAAATAAATTCGGATTCACTTACCAAATTCTTGACGCGGCTCTTTGTGATGAGGGCTACAATAGCGTCAATCCTAAGACCGGAAATCAAATTATTATGGGGATTGAATATAATTCCTATATGAAACCGGTTGCTTATTATTTCCGCAAAACGGATTCGAAAGAAATTGTTTACAACGGAACTTATTATTCTCAGGATTATGTTCGCATTCCTGCCGAGCAAATAATTCATCTCTACCGGAAAGAATTTGTTGGGCAGTTGCGCGGGATTTCGTGGTTCTTGCCTGTTGCTTACAGAATGAATATTTTAAAGGGCTATCAAGAAGCGGTTCTTCTCAATGCACGTTCAGCCGCAATGAAAACGGGGGTTCTGGTTCCGAAAGATTCAGCAAGCGCATTGACAGAAGCTAATATTGCCGGTGGCGATGAAGACGAAGACGGCAATATTGTTCAGCCGATAGAGCCGGGTGAGACTTACATTGTGCCAGAGGGCTATGACTGGAATACTTATGATCCCACATATCCTTCCGGTTCGGAGGGACCCTTTACGACTGCTGTTCTGCAGGCAATTGCGTCCGGTTTCGATGTGGATTATCCAACTTTGGCAAGTGATTTTTCGAGAGTTAATTATACATCCTCGCGCGCTGCCTTGTTGGATGCACGGGCGGGTTACAAAATCTTACAGAAATATTTGATTGACCACAAACTTAAAAGAATACACACTGAATTGCTCAATATGGCAATCCTCACGGGAGCCGTCAATTTGCCGGTTGCTAAAATAGAGAAATTCGACAAACCCGAATTTGTGGGCTACAAAGGCGATTGGGTGGATCAATGGAAAGAGAACAAAGCCGATGCTTACGCCGTTCAGAACGGATTGGAAAGCTACGCTAATGTAATTGCAAAGCGCGGTTACAATCTCGAACAAATGGTTAAGCAAATCAAATACGAAAAAGAATTGTTTGAGAAAAATAATCTTGAATATCCGGGCACGAAAGATTCACCGCAAGAAGAGGAAAATTCAGGAGGCAATCCGACAGACGACTCCATTGAGCAGGAAGAAAAAAATTATTTAAAACTCTTTGGGAGATAGAAAATGAAAATGAAAAAAGAAATTGAAAATTTACGCAACGAGCGGTTTGTAAGCCGCGCGGCTGTGGTGAAATCCGATATAATCGATGTTAAGAACCGGACAATCAGGACGGTGCTTGCAACGGAAACTCCTGCGGAAGTTTTCGATTGGGAGCGCTGGGAAGTTGTTCGGGAAATTCTAATGATTACTGACGATTCCGTAATGCTACCGGATAATCGTCAAGTTCCGCTTGTAGATACTCACGTCCGTTCCTCTGTGGAAAAGCTCAAGGGGTCGATACGAAATCTCCGAATTGAAGGTAACGAGCTTATTGGCGAGACGCAGTTCTCTTCTCTTGCAGAAGACGAGTGGACTAAGGCGCGGGAGGGACATCTTACAGATGTTTCCGTGGGTTATAGGACTTTCCCCGAAAATACGATCGTCTTAGCTCCGGGCGAAACCGCTAATGTTGGCGGGCGGGAAATCAGGAATGATTTTCCGGACAAAAAGACACTGCTCATCCGTACGAAATGGCAGCCTAAGGAAGGCAGCCTTGTAATTGTCGGCGCGGACCCAAAAGCGCAGTTCCGGAGCTATTTCGAAAGCGAGACGGAAAAAACTACTATGCTCGGGGATTTGAAAAACGAAATAATTTCCGAACTGCAAAAGCAAAGAACCGAAATTGAGGAAAAAATTAAACATATCACATTTCAAGGAGAGAAAAAAATGGAAGAACCTAAAAACACACTTACGCCGGAGGAAATCCGCAAACAGGAATTGGAGAGAATCCGTGAAATTGAGGCGCTTAGCCAAAGATTTTTCGGCAAGGCTCCGAATCTCAAAGAAGAAGCGCAGAAAGCGATTCAGGAAGGTAAAAGCATTGACGAATTCAGGAATTATATTCTTGACAACTTAGATGCTTCCCAGCCGGTCGAAACTCCGAAAACACAAATCGGAATGAGCAAAAAGGAAATTCAGGAATTCTCTATTTCACGTGCTATTCTTGCCGCGGCTTCGGGCGATTGGAATATTGCTCCGGGCGAAAGAGAAGCAATTAAGGCAACCGCAGAGGCATTGGGACGTGAATGGAACGACAAAAAAATTCTCCTGCCTCGTGAAGTTCAGCTCCGTGGCGCAAGGACACTCTATTCCGGCTCTACAGACGGGCAGTATGTTGTTGGAACGGACTTGCGCGGAGATGAGTTCATTGAGTATTTGCGCGCAAAAACCGTACTCGGGCAGGCTGGAATGACAATCTTAACCGGCTTGAAAGATAACATCGCAATTCCGAAACAGGACGGAGCAGTTTCCATTACAATGGTCGCCGAAGGTTCGGCAGCAACCGCCGCTGATTTGAGTCTTACTCAATTAAGCGCATCTCCAAAAACCGCAACTGCAAACACTTCATATTCACGGAAATTATTGCTGCAATCTAATCCTTCAATTGACAGCTTAGTAATGACCGACTTGTACCGCCAAATGGACATCAAGCGGGATTATATGGGCTTGCACGGAGATGGCGTTGCGCCTAATCCTACCGGCGTTGCAAATACAACCGGTGTTGGCTCAGTAGATATGAGTTTGGCTGTCGATTGGAGCAAAATTGTTTCTTTCGAAACCGACATCGAAACTGCGAATGCCGACACTCCTTCGCTGAAATGGATTGCAAATCCGGCGGTAAAGGGGAAACTCAAAACCACATTGAAAGCATCGAACACAGGATTTTTCCTCTGGGAAAACAACGAGATGAATGGCTATCCTGCATTGTGGAGCAGTAATGTTGCGGCTCAGCATCTTTTCTTTGGCGATTGGAGTCAATTAATGTTCTTAGAGTGGGGCGTTGTGGAAATTATTGTTGATCCTTATACTCACTCCACAAGCGGAATAATTGACGTAACAATTCTTGACGAATTCGACTTCATTGTTCGCCAGCCGGGTGCTTTCGCTGTTTCCATAAACGTTGCAGTGTAATTGAAAATTGAAAATTAAAATAAGGAGAAAAGAAAGTGGCAAAGATTGATTGGCAAAAACCGGAAAAGGTAAAGCTCTTACGTTCCGTGATTGTAAAAGAGCACGGGAAAGAAAAAGCAAAATCCTACAAAGCCGGGGACATTGTAACTGTTTCCGGTAAGGATAAACACGAGCTTATCGGACGTGGCATCGCAACCTTTGAATTGAAAGGCGAAAAATAATGGATATTCCGGTTGCCGAATTTTTCAACACGGGCTTGGAAGAGGATGCCGTTCTCACAACGGCATCCGCAAGCTCGTCAATTAAGGTGCATTTTCTTAATGAATACGAGTCGCTTGGAGCGGAGATACAATTCGAATCTTCTAATCTGCAAGTCTATGCACAAACAAGCGATGTTGAAAACGCTACTCAAGGGGATAAGCTCTCAATTAATGGAACTGATTATTACATTCTTGAGATGCACCCGGACGGCACTGGAATTACTACGATTCTCTTAAGTGAGGAACAACCGTGACAAAAGAGCAGAAAATATTTTCCTTAATTGTTGCCGGAGTGCAGGGTATATTAACGACTAATGAATACGCAACCGGCAAGAATTACGAGACTGACATCGGGAATTATTATCAGGATTGGTACGGATTAGTAAATCCGGAAAGCGATACCGATGTTCTGGAAGTTCGGGATGTTTCCGCAAGTGCAGATGAAGAGCAATATCCTTTTCAGCGGGAATCTCTCGAAGTTCAGATTGTTTATGCCTGCAAGCGCGGGACGGACACGGCAAATCAATTGCGAAAGGCGAAAGCAGATATTTACAGGATGATCGGTGCAAATCTCGATACTTGGCGGGCTACGGTCGGCGGTGATTTGCACCCGGTTCAAATGGGTTGGGAAAAGGAGATTAAGCACGAAAAAGAAATTTTCGGTGAAATAACAATTACAATTGTTTTTGAATATCAAACTGAATTTTGGCTTGTTGAAGAACCAAATTATTGAGGTAGAAAATGGCAGCTACAGAAAAATTTTACAACGGTGTTAGCTCGGATAATGTTAGCGTGGACGCACCGGCAACGGATGCGTTTGCAATTACTCCTGATGATGCTTCGGAGCTTACTTACATTACACGGGCAATATTTGTGGGGTTGGACGGAGATATTAAGGTGAAAATGAAAGACGGAACAGCGGTGACATTTCAAAATTGTGTCGCGGGCAGTGTTTTGCCGATACGCGCAAGTCAAGTTTATGCAACCGGCACAACCGCAACTGGATTAATCGGATTGATTTGAGGTAAGGGAAATGAAAATTTTTCTTGGATTATTTTCTTCTGTCGGGAGAGTAATCCGAAAATTAATTGAAAATAACAGAGTAACTTCTACCGGAGATGTTCGAGTAACATCCTCGGGTAACATAAGAATTTCAAGGGAGGCATAAAAAATGGCTAACGTAACAATTTCGCAAATATCTGCAGAATTAACCGATCCTAATAATGGGAAAGAGGATGTAACTTATATCGAGACCGACCATTCTACCGATGGAACTAAGAAAATGGCATTGAAAAATATCCGAAAATTGATTACTGAAAAATGGGTAGACCCAAGTGGTGGATATATTATGGACGGGAATAATGACGTTATTACAGTTCCGCATAGCTCGGATATTGATTTTTCAACAGACCAAGATTTTTCTTTCGGTAAAACATTTGAGCTTGATGACTGGACGCCTTCAAGTGAAATGGTACTTGCACAGAAGTATGATTCTACTAATCATAAGGGTTGGAGATTAAGCCTTACAACTTCTGGTGAGCTAAAACTTTCCTTTGGTAATGGCACAGATATAACTACTTATGTTTACACTTCCTTTACAACAGGTTTAACCTCCGGGAAACATTTTATCGGTTTTGCCGCTGAAAGAGATACAAATAAAACCGGTTATGTTGGCAATGTTGAGTTTTATGTGGACGGACAATCTATCGGAACGGTAGATATTTCGGGTAGTTCTTCGCAAACATTAGCTAATTCAAGTGATTTGTTAATAGCAAGCGACGGAACTAATTATTATGCAGAGACAGTTTATCGTCCTTATCTATTTAATATGCTTTTGTCCTCCGCACAATTTGAGCAACTTTGGAACAACGGCTCACCCGAAACAGCAACTATACCTTATGAGTTGCAAGGGGCAAACGTTGTTAATTCCTTTATTACTGGTTCTTCATCTGATTTTGAGGGTGGAGTTGGTTCTTGGACTGCTCAAGATTCTGCTTCTGTTTCTCAATATACCTCTGATGCATATTCTGGTTCGGCTTCATTAAAAATAGACATTACAACTGCTTCGTTATCTTATGATACTGGTGATAAGGCAGTGCTTACGAAAGGTGGCTTAGAACCACGCTATTATATGATTTCTTTTTATGCTAAATCGCTTTCTGGTGGGACTTCACTTTTGGTTGGACACACTGGCGGAACTGTTAAAGGGGAAACTTTTTCTATCAATACAACTGACTGGACACATATTATTTCCATTATTGATAGAACTGATATGAACTCCACTGCATATTTTAAACTTGGATTAGGCGATGCATCTGGCTCGTTTCTTATTGATGATTTTAAGTTGTACAAAGCTGGCAATGTCCTTGACCTTAAGCCAAGCGGAGCAGGAAATAATGCTTGGGTAGGAACTCTTGGTGGAGCTTCTGTGATAGCTAATACAAGTGGAAGTCCGATTGTAATTGGCAAAGGAGAGCTTGAAACCTACAAAGACGGACAGAATGGCATTACAGGAGATACTACATTAACCGATATAGCACCCGCAGGTTACAGGATAAAATCAATCTATTGGAAAGAGACAGCGGGAGGTAGTGCTACGGTAAATATTGGCACAACCGCCTCTGGAACTGATGTAGTAAATGGCTTAAGCGTAACTGCCAATGGTGAAGGACTTGCCACAATAAGCAAGGATTTCTTCTCCTCAAGTTCAGACCAGACATTATACATTTCCTCTGCGGATTGGTCTGGTGTACCAAGCATTGACCTTATATTTGTATTTGAAAAAATCGGAGGATAAAATGATAAAGAAAGAAGTGGAAGTTAAAGTATTAAATGAAACCGCCGATATAGCTCTTGTAAAGGAATATCGTGAAGCGGAGGATATTTATGTTTTTGACTTGGTAAAATCTGTTGAGGAGAAAAAAGGAGATATAACTGATATAACTTATCAAATCCTTGCACAAAACAGATATGCCAAAGTCAAGGATGCTCCATTTACGCTAACGGAAGATGAGCTTGAGGAGCTTATCGGGGGAGAAAATGATAATTGACATTAAAAATAAGATTGTTGAGCTTGAAGAAGAATTGTCTATCCAAGAATTATTAGAAACTGTTAAGAAATATAATATGCAAGATTTCAAGATAGTTCCTAAAAAAGATATTGAGCACAATCCTGCTCCTACTTATCTTTGGATAGAGCCAAATCCTTATGTTTATCCTACTGTTTGGTATCAGAGAGATATTGCTGAGGATAGAATATGGTAATCTACTTAATCTTAATATTATTTCTATTAGCCTTTTGCCTTTCATACACGGCTTTACACGGTTACACTTCCAAGATGATTGAGTATATGAGCTACAAGAAGGGCAAAGAGAAATTAGCAAGGAAATATAAAGGCTATTTTCATACTGCTGGTGGGATTGTTCGTATTAGCTTGATGGGTATCCTTTCGGTATTTAATTGGAAGTTAGGAATTACCTATGGTCTATTCTCCTTTACATTCTTCGATGCTCTGCTTAATGCTTGGCGTGGATTAGATTTTTATCACTTTACAGGAACTTGCGAGCACTGGGGTAATGGGTTTGATTTCGATTGTATTTGGGTATGGATTCAGAAACACTTAAAGATAGAGCCAATAGTAGTGAAAGCAATAATTTCAATAATTATTATCTATTTTATTTATTCATAAAATTGAAGGAATAATCGTGAATGAACGAAATCGAAAAATTGCGTTGGGATGTAAAAGAACTATCCAATCAAATCGAGCAAATGAATACTATCCACATCTCAAACGGGCAGGGGAGGCACATTATGTTTAAGCGACACGAATTTTATCAGATGATTTACGATCGCACGGTTTTCCGCTGGAAGGATTATGCGAAAGATATTGTAATTATTCTTAGCGTGCTTACAAACATTGCCTTAACACTCAAAGCATTTGGAATTTTGAGGTAAAAAATGAATTTCGATACTGCTTTTGAGAAAATAATTAAGATTGAAGGTGGTTATGTTGATGATCCTGATGATAAGGGTTGTGAGACTTATGCCGGTATTTCCCGCAAATTTAATCCTGATTGGGGAGGCTGGGAAAAGATTGACGAATTGAAAGAGAAAAATGATTTTCCGAAAAATTTGGGAATAAACCCTGTTCTTTACAGACTGGTAAAAGATTTTTACCACGAAACTTTTTGGGATGCTTTGCAATGCGATTCCCTGCCGAGTTCAATAGCGCAGGAAATTTTTGAGCAAGCCGTAAATATTGGGAAACATACGGCGGTTAAACATCTACAAAGAGGCATTAATCTTTTAAATCGAAATCAGAAATTATTTCTGGACATAAAAGTTGACGGCATTGTTGGTAAGAAAACAATTGAGTCTGTTCAGAAAGTTTGCAGTTCAAAAGAGAGTGAAGAATTATTGTTTAATATTCTTAATATTCTTCAAGGCTCGAAATACATTACGTTAATGGAGAGAAATCCGGTATATGAAAAATATATCGGCTGGTTTAAACGAGTAATAATTATGAAGGTGTAATTATGGCAATATGGGATTTTCTTACGGACGGAGCCGCAAAGGTTGTTGATAGCATTGGAAACGCTATCGACAAATTGACAACGACCGATCAAGAAAAATTGCAGCTTAAAAACGAGCTTGCAAAGGAGATGAATAAATACAAGTTGGCAATTATGCAGGCGCGTCTGGAATATGAAAAACAACTTACGGAACGCCAAAAAAATGATATGACTTCCGATAGCTGGCTTTCCAAAAACATTCGTCCAATTATGTTAATTCTTGTTTTCGGATTGTTCACAATATTATCAATTACCAATGGATTTGCCGGCTTGAAATATGATACTGCTTATATTGATACAATTAGGATTTGGGGTATTACGGCGTTCACATTCTATTTTGGTTCGAGAGGATTTGAAAAAGTTACAAAAATGAAAGGTGGGAAAAATGAAAACGGGTGAATACGTTAAACTTAAAAAACCGGAATTTGCAAAGGTACACGGGCAGGGAGAACCTCCGAAATATTGGCTGGTTAAGTATTCGGGAAAAGTTTACAAGTTGCACTTTGGAGATGTTTTTAAGCTGACTACAAAATTTGCACCGGTTGGAGACCCGGAAAAAGGTTTGCTTAATATCAATTTTGCGAAAACACACAAAGAAAATTTTAAAAAAATCAAAAAATAAGGAGACTAAATTATGGGCTTCACATATTCGGGAATTAAGAAAGTTGAATATTCTTCTGATGGCGGGACTACTTGGGTGGACTTGGGGACGCCTCTTTCCGATTCCACAATTGGTTTTGAGCCGCAGGAAAGCGAAACAGGGAAAGGCACGAGTCTTTATGCCGGTGAGAAAAAAGAACACGTTTTTCACATTCCTGATCTCTCGAAATACTCTGCTCTCGAAACAATTATGAAAGCAGATACCGAAATTGATGTTCGTGTAACGGATGTGGAAGGCAATACCGAAACAATCGCAGAAGACGCAACCGTAAAAGTTAAGAAAGTTTATGCGGGCGCAGTTGGAAATCGTAATTACTTCGAGATGAAAGTTACAACTTTTGAAGCGTGATGATTTCAGGAACTAAGCGGGCGGCGGTTTATGATCCTTCCGACGGAACTGTTGTGCAGTTCAATAATCTTATGCCGGAAGGTGATTTCAAAGTAAGAGAAAGTCTGGAAGATGAGACCGGAGTTGGAAATACAATTTTTTCCGGTGAGAAATCGACGGTCTCTTTCTTCTCTTTCGATGTTTCCGCTTATTCGCAGCTTAATATTTGGTCTGAAGCTGAAACGCCTTTGAGGCTGGTAATTGAGGGAGTTGAGAATCATATTCTCTGGTATGAGGATGTTGCAGTTAAGGTAGAGCCTCATTACAAGGGAGCTGTTGGCGAGCTTAACGGAATTTCAATTACTTTCCATAAGAAAGGTGGTTTGCAAAGTGTTTACAACCTTAAGAATTTGTTGATCGGGGCTATTGGAGCGCCTTGGGCAACGGATTCCAATAATGACGGTATTGTGGACGGAATTGTTTTTTCGCTTGTTTCGGGGGCGGAGCCGGATTATTCGATTTTTTATTCACGTTATCAGGGAATTACAAGCGCGGGAACGGGTGAAATTACCGCGACAATGCAGATTGAATTTCCTCTTGCCGGAGTTGAGCTTACTGCATTCCCTAATATTTATTTGAATGATAACACTTTTAATTCGCACACATTGAAAGCGGTAGATTTTTCGGGAACGGTTCTTGCGAGTGCAACTTCAACAAATCCTGAAGAAACAATTTCCATAACAACACCGGCAAATACGTACAAAATAATTTACGAGCTTGCGGATATTACTCTCGGAGACGCAGGCAAAATTACAAATATTGACGTGCCTTATCTCGGCACAGATGCTGAAAATTATCAAGATATTTGCGAGTGGGGTTTTGCGACGGACCCGACTACTTATGACAGAGTTACTTCCAGCGGAGATACAAGAACAACTTCCATTGGAAATGAAAGAATAGCAGTAATAATTTGAGGTGAAAAATGATTAGCGGGATTAAACGGGCTGCAATCTATGACCCGGCAACAGGAACGGTGGTGCAGTTTAACAAAGTTTCTCCTGAAGGAGAGTTCAAAATTTGTGAGCCGATTGAAGTTGAAAGCGGGAAAGGCGGGACGGTTTACGCCGGTGATGACAGCTCGGTAACATTGAAAACTTACGACGTTTCTAATTATTCTCAATTGGAAACTTGGATGGACAATGAAACGCCGGTTCGAATGGTAATTGAAGGCGTAGAAGAACACATTCTTTGGTACGAAAGCGTTCCTCTCGTGGTTAAGAAAAATTACGAGGGAGGCGTTGGGAAACTCAATAGTCTTTCAATTACGCTTTCAAAGAAAGGTGGGACGCACAATATTTATGCCCTAAAGAATCTTTTGCTCGGCGCACTTGGCGCTGCGTGGCCCACTGATGACGATAATGACGGCAAGGTGGATAATGTAACTTATGCAACTGCCTCGGGGAGTGATCCCGATTATTCAATTTCCGCTTCGAAATATCAGAAAATTTCGAGTGACGGGACGGCAATAGTTACCGGAAAGATTGAGTTTGAGTTTCCTATTCAGGGAGCTACGCTTATTGCGGCGGTTGATTTGTATATCAATATGAATACATTCAATTCGCATACTCTTACCGTTAAGGATTTTTCCGGAAGTTCGCTTACGAGTGATACGGATACGAGTGATTCTAACACTCTCAGCGTTACAACTCCTGCAAATACCTACAAAATTTCTTACGAGTTTGTGAATTTGGAAATGAGTTCAACGGCTACGGACGAAACACAAATTGCAGTTCCTTATACCGGAACGGATGCGAACAATTACACGAATATTAATTACTAAGGAGATTGAGGAA